>USEH01000141.1 GCA_900553675.1 uncultured Ruminococcus sp.
AAACGCAGGACGGGGAGAAAAAACAGTCCAGTGGACTGTTTTTTCGTGGGGAGACCCTCGTCGGGGGTCTCCCGATGGGCGCGCGACGAGCGCGTCCATGACTGCACTCAGTAGAAGCTCAAATCATACTCAAATATTACTACAAACGTGGTAATACACTTTTACAACAACCTCAATGAAATCCTTTGTGGGTTTCGTTTTTAATCACATTCGCAAAGGAGTTCAAAATGAACAAAGCAATAATAATAGGCTGCCCCGGCGCGGGGAAAAGCACTTTCTCCCGACAACTTCGTGATATCACCAACCTGCCTCTATATTACCTCGATATGCTTTACCACAAGCCGGACAGAACCACCGTTTCCCGCAAGGAATTCGACCTTAAGCTCGGCGAAATACTTGCCCGCGACCGCTGGATAATCGACGGCAACTATCAGCGAACGCTTGAGCGAAGGCTTGTCGCCTGCGATACCGTGTTTTTGTTCGACTATCCCACCGAGGTCTGCTTGGAGGGCGCGCGCGAAAGGGTGGGAAAGGTCAGGGAGGAAATACCGTGGGTGGAATCGGAGTTAGACCCGGAGTTCCAGCAGGCAATCCTTGATTTCGCGCCAAATCAGCTTCCTAAGATATATGAGCTTTTAAAGAAGCATGGCAAGGGCAAGCAGATAATAATATTCAAGTCAAGGCAGGAGTCGCAGGAGTATCTTGAATCGCTGAAAAGGGAGTCGAAGCCGTATTTGAATCGGGCAGACATATCCACAATCTCCCCCGAATATACTTCAAGACTGCTCACCGCCGAGGATGTCGAAGCGATATACCGCTTAAGTGTGAGCAACCCAATGTTTTATAAGTACTGCCCGCCGTTCGTCACCCGCGAAAGCATTTCGCAAGATATGAAAGCACTCCCGCCCAGAACCACTAAGGAACAGAAGTACTATTTCGGCTTTTTCGAGGGCGAAAGCCTTGCCGCCGTGATGGATATGATACTCGGCTTTCCCAACGAATCCACCGCATTTATCGGTCTGTTTATGATGGATAAATCAAGGCAGGGCAGGGGCGAGGGGTCAAAAATCATCCGCGACTGCCTTAAATTTATCTCAAAGCTTGGCTACAGCTCGGTCAGACTTGCATTTGCCAAGGGCAACCCGCAGAGCGAGGCTTTCTGGTGCAAAAACGGCTTTATCCCCACCGGCATCGAGTCGGACGAGGGCAACTACACCGCTGTAATTATGGAGAGAAAACTATGACCGAATACCACGGCTACAAAATAGAATTTTTCGACGAGATAAATTCCACAAACACGTATCTTGTCGAGCGGGCAAAGGCGGGCGCGCCCGACAAAACCGTAGCAATAGCCAACCGCCAGACTGCTGGCAGAGGACGGCGGGGCAAAAGCTTTTTCAGTCCCGAAAGCACCGGTCTGTATATGTCGATAATCCGGAAATTGGACTGCGACGTTCAGACAGCTATGCTGATAACCCCTGCGGTCGCCTGCGCGGTTGCAGAAGCGTTGGAGAGCGTCTCCGGAAAAGAGATGGGCATAAAGTGGGTGAACGACATCTATTCCGGCGGCAAAAAGCTATGTGGAATCCTGACCGAGACTAAATTTGATTTTGAGCATGACAAGCTCGACTACGCCGTAATCGGAATAGGCATAAACCTTATCGAGCCAAAGGGCGGCTTTCCTGCCGAGCTTGAAAGCGTTGCAACGGCGGTATTTTCAGAATACTCCGAAGATACGCGGACTGCGGTAATACAAGCTGTACTCGGCAATCTCGACAAATACCTCCCTCAAATCGCCGATAAAAGGTTTTTAGAGGAATACCGCCGCCGCTCGGTGCTGATTGGCAGGACGGTGAACGTTATAAAAGGGGAGGAAAGCTATCCCGCGCAGGTGCTTGAAATCGACGACAATGCCCGACTGGTGGTTAAAGCAGGGGACAGCGTTTACACTCTTGATTCGGGAGAGATCAGCATAAGGCTGTCGGAGTGAAACATAAGCGGCAGACGGTGATATTGACAAACCATCGTGCCTAATGTATAATTAATTTATTAAGTGTTTCACGTGAAACATTTTTTCCGAATATTTTTTGGAGGGCGATTATAATGAACGGAAATACAGAGCGTAATACTCATAAGCATATAAAAAATCTTGTGCTTGCGGCGATGTTTCTGGCAATCGGACTTTTACTTCCGTTTCTGACCGGTCAGCTTAAAACCATCGGAAGTATGCTTCTGCCGATGCACATACCGGTATTGCTTTGCGGTCTGATATGCGGCTGGCAGTACGGAGCGGCAGTCGGCGCAATACTTCCACTGCTTAGAAACCTTCTTTTCGGAATGCCGCCTATGCCCGGCGCGATATCCATGGCGTTCGAGCTTTGCACCTATGGTCTTGTCATCGGGCTGATGTACGGTCTTTCAAAATGGAAGTGCATAATATCGCTTTACCGCAGCATGATAGTTGCCATGCTTGCAGGGCGTGCCGTGTGGGGAATTGCGCAATATATAGTTTTAGGAATAAAGGGCGGCTCGTTCGGGTTTGAAGCCTTTATGGCAGGAGCTTTCCTGAACGCCATCCCCGGAATCATTTTGCAGCTTATATTCATTCCTGTAATGATGGTCGCGCTGGACAGAACCGGCATGGTAAGGTTTACAAAGTCGAAGGCAAAATGTGCCGCAAAGGCGGAATGATTTATATTGCAATAGGCTTATCGCTCTGTGATAGTGTGTATGCTGATAGCACTGTTTATCGGGCAGATAAGGGCGATAGCAGTTATACTCATGAAAAGAAGGTTGACAGATATGAACAAGCTTTTACTGATAATTTCCGCCTACATAGCAATCAAAAGCCTGCTGTATGTGATTATGCCGGAGAAAATGCTAAAATTAGGTCATTCATGGAGGTTTGAATCCGAACCCAGCGTTAAATCGGAAGCCATTTTTGTTGTGAGGTTTGTGGCAGTGGCAGTGCTTGTTATATCGCTTATTGCAGTAGCAATTGCATTATTTTATGATACCAATTTTGTAAAATCATTTTTGGATGGCTTGGGCTTTGATTTTCCCGAGCGTTATTCGCTGTGGTAGGATAAAAAGACAACTACCGCCGCCCAAAGGAAGCAATTCCCCGGGCGGTAGTTTTTGTCTTGATTTTTCTAAGCAGTTATAAGACCATTAAAAGCGTTCCCGCGCCGATAAGTGCGCATCCGATAAGAGATTTCGCGGTGAAATCCTCATGAAGGAACACAAAAGCCAGTATCAGGGTTATAACAACGCTAAGCTTGTCAATCGGCACAACCTTTGAAGCCTCGCCGATCTGCAAAGCCTTGTAATAGCAGAGCCACGAAGCGCCGGTGGCAAGCCCCGAAAGGATGAGGAATATCCAGCTTTTTCGGCTTATATCCGATATGCCGCCCTGAGTGTTGGTTATAAACACCATCCCCCAGGACATTATCACCACAACAACCGTTCTGATAGCGGTTGCAAGGTTAGAGTTTACGCCCTCAATTCCCACCTTTGCAAGAATGGATGTTAAGGACGCGAAAACTGCCGACAAAAGAGCCATTATAAACCACATTATTACTACTCCCTTTGTAAAAACCCGCCTTAGCCGTAGGCAAAAGCGGGTTGATTTTATCAGAATTCAATTCTTGAAGCGATGTATCCCTCAAGCTCGTCGATGGGCAGTCTTACCTGTTCCATTGTGTCTCTGTCGCGGACGGTTACGCAGTTATCATTGAGCGAATCGAAGTCGAAGGTTATGCACCACGGGGTGCCGATCTCGTCCTCGCGGCGGTAGCGCTTGCCGATAGAGCCGGTTTCGTCGAAGTCGGTCATGAACTTTTTGGAGAGCTTTTCATAGACCTTCATAGCGTCGTCTGAAAGCTTCTTTGAAAGCGGCAGAACCGCGCACTTGTAAGGAGCGATAGCGGGGTTGAGGTGCAGGACAGTTCTTACGTCGTTCTTCTCGGCGTCGATGACCTCTTCGTCGTAAGCCTCGCACAGAAGTGCCAGAACTGTTCTGTCCAGACCGTAGGTGGATTCGATTATGAACGGGATAAACCGCTCGTTGGTTTCGGGGTCGAGATACTCCATCTTGGTGCCGCTGTATTCCTGGTGTCTGGTAAGGTCGAAGTTGGTGCGGTTGTGGGTGCCGTTAACCTCGCCCCAGCCGAATGGGAACAGGAACTCGATATCGCAGGCTGCCTTTGCATAGTGGGCAAGCTTTTCGTGGTCGTGGAATCTTAAATGCTCGGACGGGATTCCAAGATCCTCGTAGAACTTGTGACCATAGTTTTTAAAGTACTCGTAAAGCTCGGTGTCGGTGCCCTCTTTACAGAAGGTCTGGAACTCCATCTGTTCAAACTCGATGGTGCGGAAGGTGAAGTTACCTGGGGTGATTTCGTTTCTGAACGCCTTGCCTATCTGACCGATAGAGAAGGGGAGCTTTGCGCGCATGGTGCGCTGAACGTTGAGGAAGTTGACGTATTCGCCCTGAGCGTTTTCGGGTCTGAGATAAATTACGCTCTTGGCGTTTTCGGTGACTCCGCGGAAGGTTTGGAACATAAGGTTAAACTCGCGGATTTCGGTGAAATTGTGCTTTCCGCAGTGAGGGCAGGGGATATGGTGCTCTTTGATGTATTCAAACATCTCCTGCTTTGTCATGCCGTCGGCATGGGCGTTGGGGTCGAAATCATCTATAAGATTGTCAGCGCGGTGGCGCATTTTGCATTCCTTGCAGTCTAAAAGCGGGTCGGAGAAGCTTGCAACGTGTCCCGAAGCCTCCCACACGCGGGGGTGCATTAAGATGTCGGCGTCAACCTCGTAGCTGTTTTTTCTTTCCTGGATAAAGCGTTTACGCCAGGCGTCCTTAACGTTGTTTTTCATTCTTGCGCCCAAAGGACCATAGTCCCACGTGTTGGCAAGACCGCCGTAGATGTCGCTTCCGGGGAAGATAAATCCTCTGCCCTTGCATAGAGCGACGATTTTATCCATAGTCTTTAATGAGTTATCCATACTTATTAATTCCTTTCATTTGAAGCAGGGCGGCAGAACGCAAGCCCGAGCTTCTCATATTATGTTAATAGCGTCAAGATGTATTTTAATCCATATTGGCGGAGTTGTCAAGGTGTATTGGGAAAATTATTGAAGAGGGTATGACAGGATTCGTATTCAGCACTATTCTCATAGAGATTGTGTCAAAATAACCAAATTCATTGCTTTAATGTGATAATAATTTTTGTTTTTGTACTGTTGACACTTGTTCGTGTATGAAGTATAATAGATGACAATAACAACACGGCTATAGCTAAACGGCTTTGCCGCAGTATATTAATAAAGTGTAATCACAATGGAGGTCATTAAAATGAGAGTTTACAACTTCAGCGCGGGTCCTGCAATGCTCCCGGAGGAAGTATTGAAAAGAGCGGCGGATGAAATGCTGGAATACGGCGAATCCGGACAGTCGGTTATGGAGATGTCCCACCGTTCAAAGGAGTATCAGGCTATTATCGACAGCGTTGAGGCAAAGCTCCGCGAGGTAATGGCTATCCCGGATAACTATAAGGTCCTGTTTTTGCAGGGCGGCGCTTCCAGCCAGTTTGCAATGATTCCCTTAAATCTTATGAACAAAAACAACAAGGCGGATTTTGTTATCACCGGTCAGTGGGCAAATAAGGCTTATCAGGAGGCTTCGAGATACGGCAAGTGCAATATCGTTGCTTCCTCCAAAGATAAAACATTCTCTTATATCCCCGAGCTTGACGAATCCAAGTTCGACCCCGAGGCTGACTATTTCCACATCTGCTACAACAACACCATCTACGGCACCCGCTTCAACGAGCTTCCCGACACCAATGGCGTTCCGATAATTGCGGATATGTCCAGCTGCATACTTTCCGAGCCGGTAGACGTTTCAAAGTAC
>USEH01000142.1 GCA_900553675.1 uncultured Ruminococcus sp.
CCCCTGCCGCGAAAATCTGCTTCTTAATTCCTTTGAGATGTTTACTGCGGCTTCCTTGGAGTCGGCACAGATGATGAACATATGAAGCTCCGCCTGAGCCTTGGGCGGCAGTTCAAGCTCGGTACGCACAAAAACGCAGGGGTCGGGGGTGGAAATATAGCTCTGAGGGATGTTTTTCGCCCTCGCGAACAGTCCCCGCAGTCCCTCGGGGCGGGTCAGCACCTCCTCGCGGTTAAAGGATACCGCTTCGGGGACGTCCTCAACAAACCCAACTGCCATAAAGCAGGAACCGTTCGGTTCGGAATCTGTGCGGCTTACGGTTATTAGCCTAAGCTCGGGGTCGTAGTCGGGGTCAACAAACATTTTATTGAAGGCGGGGTGGGCTTCCTCGGCGGAATCGTCTGCCAGCGAAGGCTCGATATAGCCGAAAAGCGTTGCCTTGAGCGGCTTGTCGCCCGTGTTTGAAAGGGCAAAGCTGCGAATCTCGCATGGAAAGCTTTTTAAAAGCGACACCCTCATCCCCGCACGCAGGCGTGGAGTGTTTTTGTAATATGATACTCCGCCGTCCTCAAACTCGCACTCGCCGCCGCTTGAGTAGTCGGGCAGGAGGGTAAACGAAACGCTTGTCTCGCCGTCCGACACCCCGAAGAAAGCTCCGTGGGGGCGCAGAATATAGTCACGCGTGGCGGAATAGACGTTTTTGCCGCGGTATTTCGCGATGGATATGCCGCCGTCGGTCAGAACAAGGGTGTATTCGCCGCCCGAAAGCAGCTTGGTTCGTGGCTTGAAGCAGGAGATATCCGAAAAAGCCTCGCTCTGCGTCTCGCTTGGTTGGGCTGTCTTTATTTGCGGGCGCATCAGGATGTCCTCATACACCTGCCTGCCGAGATTTACGCGCTCGCAAAGAAGCTCACTTGCGCCGAGGACGTTTTTATCCCGCATGAACCGCTTTTGGAAAATGCCGTCTTGCAAGGCGTTTACGGCGGCGATAATGCTCATTCCAACGTGGTGAGCCATATAGCTCTTGACAGCCTCGGGCTCGGAACCCGAGCGCGAGCGGGAGGTGAAGTCCAGTGCCTCATAAAAGCCGTAGCGCGAGTACATACCGTATTCGCGTAGCTTGGAAAGATTCTCCATAGCGGCGGCGGGGGAGTATCCGAGTGAAAGATAGGTGGAGTAGGGGGACACAACATAGTCCGCCCAGAGTCCGCGTTTAAGCCCTGTTTTGGGCACTCCGTGAGCCATGTAGCGGTAGCTTAGCATACTGTCAAAGGCATAATATCCGCTTTCGGATATGCCGTAGGGGCGGTTTAGCGACTGCGCATAGCTTTTCTGGCACCAAAGCGCATATTTCAGGCTTTCATACATAAGCGAGCTTTCGGGACTTTTTATGAACAGCTCGGGCATGAAAAACTCGAACATCGTGCCCGAATAAGAGGCACAGCCGCTGTAAAAGCCCGAGCTTATCGCCGTGCGCGAGAGCCGAAGCCAGTGGCTTTTCGGCACCTGACGTGAGGCTATCGCGTAGAACGAGGTCAGCCGCGCCTCGCTCATAAGAAAATCATACCGCGAGCGGTCGAGCGAGCCTGTTGCGGGGTTGATTCCTATTGCCATAAGCCCCTTAACGTCGTCGTAGAATATGCCGAGGTCGGTGTCTGAGATAAGTCTGTCAAGCCGCTCTATAAGCGATTCTATCGGCTTGAAGACGTCTGTATACTCGCGCAGACCCTCCTTAAGCGCAACCATCGAGCAGACAAGGTTGCCGCTGTCCACGCTGGAAACGTATGGGTTGGGGCAAAGCTCAAGGGTTTTGGTTTCGTACCAGTTGTAAAGGTTGCCGTGGTATTTTTCCATGCACTCCAGGCTGTCAAGGGTGTGTGCGATTCTTGCGCACATGGTTTTTGGCGAGATAAGCCGACGGTCGCATGCCGCCAGCACTGAGACAAGATACATCCCTATGTTAGTGGGAGAGGTTCGGTGGCAGATGCGGTAGACAGGCGAAAACTGAACGTTGTCGGGCGGGAGCCAGTTATCCGACTCGGTTACATAGTCGGCATAAAAGCTCCACATATTGGCAATATCCCGCGAAAGCTCCTTGGAATCTCTCCACGAAAGCCGCGGGCGCGCTTCGATATCTGCCCTCTGCGAGCCGACAAGCAGCACTATCGGCATTATGCACATCGGCACGGCAATAAGTCTTATAAGGTAGGTCGGCGAGAACAGAAGAGCAATTGCTAAGATTTCGGGAATCATAAAGTAAACCGCAGGGTCGGAGGCGGAGCGGTCGGCAGCGGCTGAGGTTGTCCACTCCAAAAGCCTTTTTCCGGTGGACATTCGGAATACCGCCGTGACAACTGCTCTTAGCGATTTGACTGCGGCGGTTGGGAGCATAACCGTCTCGTAAAACAGCCTTATCAGGCAGAAGCTTCCCTGACCCAGCAGCCCCGAAAAGAACCTGCGCGGGCTTATGCCCTCGTGCAGAACGGTTTTAATCAGCCCGCAGACATACGGGAAAAGATACCCCGCAAGCGCGATTGCGGCTATCGGCGCGGCAGTTTCGGGGATGACGATAAAACCGCACAAAAGCGCTGCTATCACGCTGATTGGGGTTATAGCACGGCGCAGATTTTCTGAAAGCTTCAGCTTTGAGACTGCCCCAAACCCGCCCGAGAACACAAACCGCAGATTCTGAACGTCTCCGCGGATCCACCTGTCCGCGCGCTTATAATAGCTTACGGCACTTTTGGGAAAGCCCTCGGTGAAGATTACGTCGGGGACATAGAGCGTGTTTAAAAGCTCGCCCTCTAAAATGTCGTGGGAGAGGATCTTCTCCTTCGGAAGCCACGCGCAGCATTCGAGCATTGCGGGGAGGTAAATTAGTCCCTTGCCGCAAAAGCTTCCGCGCCCGAAGGCGGACTGCCAGAAGTCGAGACTTTCGCGGTCGTAGCTGGATATTGAGCCTATGCCGCCCATCCCGCGTGCAAAGCCGGAGGAAAGCGAGGAATCAAGCCGCGTTATCATGCGCGGCGCGGATATAGCGCAGCCCGAAACAACTCTGCCTTCTGAAACAACCGGCGAGTTTGCGGGGTGGAGCATAACGGCAATCAGCTCGGAAACAGAATCGATGTATGGCTCGGTGTCGAAGTCCACCGCGCAGATGTAGTTTATGCCGCGAAGCCGCTCGGCACTTCCTAAAATCGCATAGAAGCTTTTTGCGGAGGAATCGTTTACGCTCTGCATAAAGCGGGCAAGCTCGATAATCGCCCCGCGCTTTCTTTCAAGACCCATGTATTCGTCCTGAGTTTCGGAGTAGGTTCGTTTTCGCACAAGACAGCTGAATTTGTCAGGGCAGATGGCGTTTAGCTTGGCAATAACCTCGTCTAAGCAGGATATCACCGCACGATCGTCGGAGGTAACCGGCATTTGCTCGGGGGCAAGGTCGCAGACGGCGGTTATGGGGATATTTTCCTGCGGATTTGCAGCGTAGAGCCGATATAGCCTTTCATAAAGCGAATCCGCACTCTGAACGCCGTTGAGGGCAGCAGAAAGGACTATTGCGCAGCGGGTGTTTGAAACCTCCCCGCCCGATGGGTCAAGCCGCAGCACCGGCGTTCTTTTTGCAAACCGCATGATAACGCCGTCGGCGACCGACTTGCAGGCTTCGAGCAGTGGCAGAAACAGCACCAACGCCGCCCAAGGCGAATCCAAAACGGCAGCGGACAGCAATATATCCAAAGTGACGGCAGGCAAGCCAGCCGCCGCGATGTACAAAAGCGTCTTTTTAAGCCCTGCCGCCTTATCATACAACCTGCGCAGCCCTAAAAGGCAGGTAAGCTCTGCGCTGTCGTTTCGGGATTTCTCCGTCAGCTCGCGGGAGAGGTCGGAAGGCTCTGCGCCCTGTTTTTTGGCAAGGCGGTATATCCTTTCGCGGTAATACGCCTTTGAAGCACTGTCGCTGCACGAATATCCCCGATCCGACTTGAGTGCAGAGCATACGGGATTTAAAGCGTCGTTGATCCGCTCCTCGTCTAATGATGAAATATCCGCAAGCAGGGTGATATAACGCTCGATTCCCTCAAAGCCGCCTTTTACGCTTTTATGGCAGAGAATAACAAGCCGCTCGGTAAGCTCAAAGCGCAGATTTTCAACTTCCTCGGGACATATCCCGCCCGAAAGCCGCGCCGCTTTTATTATCTCATCGGACGAGGGGAGACTGTTATCGCCAAGACCTATAATCCTGTCGGCAAAGGCGGAATCGGCACCCACCCTTGCCGTGCGGGGGTATCCCAGAAGATATTCTATTGACATAAAAACGGTGTGGTAGTTGTCGGCAAAAAAGGTCTGAGAGTCGGTTTTGCATCCATAGCGGCAAAGCTCTTGCCAGATTGCGGACATTTCCCGACCCGCCCGCTTTATTCTTCCTCTTAAGCTTGAGACGGTCACAAGATTAGACATATATATGCTTCCTTTCACGTCTTAATGGAAATATGAGGATAGTATTTGCCGTTATGCCGAAAAATATGTAGATGGTGTGGTATAATTTGTACATTGCCGAACGCAAAATCGTGTTGCAATTTGATTTCCAAAGTGATATACTGTACAAAAGCGATTTAAACTATGAAAGGATTGATATATATGAAGTACTTGGTTCTGCTCTGCGACGGTATGGCGGATTATCCCGTTGCCGAGCTTGGAAACGTTACCCCGATGGAAAAGGCATACAAGCCCAACATGGATATGCTTGCCAAAAAAGGTGAGGTTGGATTAGTCAAAACGGTTGCCGACGGCTTGAAGCCGGGCAGCGACGTTGCAAATCTCTCCGTTCTGGGATACGACCCCGCGCGCTACTATTCGGGAAGATCTCCCTTAGAGGCAGGCTCTATCGGAATCGACATGAAGCCGACAGATGTTTCATTCCGCGCAAACCTTGTAACCCTCTCGGATGAAGAAAATTACGAGGACAAAACCATGGTTGACTACTGCTCGGACGATATATCCACCGCCGAGGCAGCGGGTCTTATAGATTTCTTAAAGCAGCATTTAGACAGCGACGAGTTTACGCTGTATTCGGGCGTAAGCTACCGCCACTGCCTTATCTGGGCTAACGGCACGCTGGATGTCGGAACGCTCACGCCGCCGCATGATATCACCCTCAGACCGATAAAGGAATACATCCCCAAAAGCCCCAACGCCGCAAAGCTTTACGACATGATGAAGCGCAGCTACGAGCTGCTCAAAGATCATCCCATAAACAAGGCAAGGATGGAGCGGGGGCTCCGCCCTGCAAATTCGCTCTGGCTATGGGGCGAGGGTGTGCGCAAGCCGCTAGCGCAGTTTAAGGACAGATTCGGTTTGAACGCCTCGATGATCTCAGCCGTTGACCTGCTGAAGGGTATCGGCAAGTTTTCGGGGATGAACGTTGTAAACGTCGAGGGCGCGACGGGATATCTTGACACCAACTTTGAGGGTAAGGCGAAAGCTGCGATAGACGAGTTTAAGTCGGGCGCGGACTTTGTATACATCCACGTTGAAGCCCCCGACGAGTGCGGACACCGCCACGAAATTGAAAACAAGGTGAGAGCGATAGAGCTTATAGACGAGAAGATTTTAGCTCCCGTTCTTAAAGAGCTTGAAGCGATGGGGGACTACAAAATCCTTATCATGCCCGACCATGCAACTCCGCTTGCCTTAAGGACTCACACCAACGACCCGATACCGTATCTCATCTACGACAGCACCAAGGAGCAGCAGGGGGTTGACTGCCTTTGCGAAAGAACGGCTAAGGAAACAGGGGTGTATATGCCTGTTGGACATGAGCTGATGAACAGGTTTGTGGGTGTTTGAAAAGAGTGATATGACCGCAGGTGTCTGCGTGCTTTGACATTTTTTAGTGAAAAGA
>USEH01000143.1 GCA_900553675.1 uncultured Ruminococcus sp.
TTCATTGATCTGATGATCTAAGTTGCTAATGGCGCAACACCTCCAATAAATATTAAAAGAGCGCAAACCTAAGTTTACGCTCATAAAATCACAACGCAGCTACAGCAATATGCTTTCTGCGAATATAACTCTATTGACCTCTTCACTCATGCGTTTGAGGTGAGAACGTAAACGTTACTGCTTTCTTTACGCATGATATTATACACCCCCGTTCAAGGATTGTCAATAGGTTTTTGAAATTTTTTATTCTTTTCAGGATTCTTACGAACCGAGTATATACCTTAACATTCCGGAGTCCTTCTTTGAGTCGGCAAGCTCCTCCATACTCCTGTATAGCTCGTTTATATACTCCTCATCGTTATGACCGGTTTCTATAAGCTGCTTTTCAGCGACCTTCAGCATTCTTTCGCGGAATTCCTTATCAGGCTCGACAAGCTTGGCAAAATATTTGGCATCGCCCGTGAAGGACGATCCTGCTCCCGGATAAACCAAATAATTACCGCTGAAGCAGCCTTCATCAGGGCTGATTACCGGATAGCCAAAGCAGTATATCTGCCGCTGCGAAACATCCACGCAAAAGCACCCGCCCGCTTCTAAGGTGCGGTATTGTCTTGGGGGGTTCTCGTCGCCGTCGTCCGGCAGCACAAAGGTCGTCGGCTGAAGCGAATACACAAACTGCACCGCTTCCGGCTGAAGCTCTTCTGGCACGATATCCTCTGGGAAAGGCGTATCCTCATCAAGGCTGAATTTCTGAATCGCGTAATCATATGATGTTACAAGTGCATAGCCGCCCTTGTCGAAGAAGAAACAGTATCCGATAAAGCTGTCCTGCCAGTTGACGAGCTTTCTGTAATCAACTATCCGGCGTTCATCGTCATAGCAGTTCATATGTGCCTGAGCTACATATGCGCAGTCAGAGAAAACATTCCTTTCCACTTCGTCCCTGCGGGATTTTTCTATGCTGTTGTAAATTTTATCTCCAAAAATATACGCTAACGGCAGGAACGAGGTTATAAGCAATACAATCACCAGCACCGTAAGCAACTTTAGCCATTTTCGCTCTGATTTAGTCATGCTTTACACCTCCGCAGCCATAGGGTCGAGTTCAACGCCGAGCGTTGTCAATGCTTCATCTGTCTTTGCAGACAAGTCATATGAGCAATTTTCAAAAATATCATAGCACACATGATTTCGCTGTCTTCTAAAGTTAAATCTGTTTCCAATCATCTCGCGCAAAATTATTGCATTAAAGACGATTGTCGGTATTGCGGCGATGACAGTTATTACAACAAGGACTGTCAGCCATCTGCGCTCGGATTTTGTCATATGCTTTCACCTACTCTGGTTTACGAAACCAGTACGGCATCGTATAAATTTCTGGCTAATGCGTTAATCTCTATTCCATTATTTCCGTACCCATCGTTTACAATAAATCTAGTAAATGTCAAATACTCAATATAACCATAGGCTATATAGAAATGATCAATCGCAAGACCAGGGTCAGGGCTAGACGATGTAGATATGATAACTGGATAATCTGACGCAATCGACTGTCTAATTTCCGATATCGCTTGCTGGTTATAGTTGTTTCCATTAAGCCATTTTACACCAAGCCTATAATACGAACCTATGTCGTTAAGAAATGTGTTCAATCCTTTATATCCAAAAAATGTACCATGAACCATGTCATACGACGACATTCCTTCATTCAAGTAGCTTCTTCCAACAATATATCCATTATTAAGCATATATTCAATAATGCCTTGGCATGGAATGCCATAGTATGAGAATACATAGCTAGGTATATTTAGCCCTTTGTAGCAGTACAAGTAATACAGCACTATAGAGCTAGCTATGGGACCGCACATATAACTAGCATTTGTATATGTTACAGGTAAGTATCTTGTTGTAACCATCGTACCTGTTTCAGCTATAGATGATTTGCCGTCACATGAATTTAACACAGCTGCAATATTTGCTTGCTTTTCAGAAACGTTTTCATCAACTCTAAATGGATTGCTTTCTTTGTTTACTGTACTCTTCACACCTGTTTTTATATCGGTCAGCATTCCGTCTGTACTGATTGTCCAGAAATTAAGACCTCCGCCATAAGCGTACTTGATACCACTTGTTACTACATCATGAGGATACGGAGTTTCATGATTGGGTGCAACGACCTGCGGAACGTAATCTGCTATTGTTACGATCACATAACCATCTGGTTCAAAATTATAACAATATGCTATTAATTCATTTGCAGTATTATACACTTCCGATATGCCTATTATAGTTTGATTATTTCCGTAACGATCCATCTGGCTCTGTGCAATCAAAGCACAATCAGTCATTGCATTCCTATTCATCGACTCTGATATGTTATCAAAAGTCTCAGCCTATACTGCAAAACAATTTATTGCCATAGTAAGAATAATAGCAATACTAAGAACGAAAGATAATAATTTTTTCATTTGCGCCTCCTATTATTATAAAACTTCAGTAGTATTCGTGCACATAAATACTACAATTACGATAGCTACCATAATCATAATAACATATCAGGAACATATTGTCAATACAAAAACAAAAAAATATTTTAATGTTTTAAAAAGTAATAATAAATATGCAAAAATTGCAAGTTATTTAGAAACAGTTATTTTTATCTCCTCCAGTGCAATTCTGATATCCTCGCTGAGCGTTTGCGCGTAGCCATCCTCTAAAATCTCTTTTGCTCTGTCCCTGTCGTCAAGCGCTATATACGCCTGCGCCGCTCCGATATAAGCTTCCGGACGGGATGGGTCTATCTCAATGGCTATTTTGAAGGAGGTTGCGGCGGCGTCATAGCATTCGCCGCTAAGAAATGTGGAGCCGCTGGCGTAGTAATCCTCCCACCCCGGCAGATAATCAACACCTTTCGGGTGAGGGAAAAGCTGCCACGCCTGAAGCAGCACCAGCGCAAGCGCAGCAATCAAGCAAATAACAACAGTGGATTTTTTTACCATGTATTTTCTGTTATTCAATTCAGTCTGACCTCAATTCCATGTGCAAGCCTATATGAATATATGTAGCATGACTTCACCGGCTTGTCAAGCAGAATGTCGAAAGCGGCTTTATATAGCGTTAGCTGTGGGCTGTATCTGTCCTTAAGAGCTTCTAAGCTGCTCACCCTGTCGGTTTTGTAATCAACGATAACATAGCCGTCCGGCTCTTCAAATATGCAGTCGGCGATTCCCTGAAGCATACCTTCGGTTCCCGAATACGCCTTTTTAAGCTCTTCGTCAAGAGATATATCGTCGAACCGCACAATAAAGCTCTTTTCCCGCAGGACATTGGGGCTTTGGCTCATCCTTTTATATATCTCGCTATCAAAGAAGGCTTTAAGGCTGCCTCGACTGATGGAATCTGCTTCCTTTACCGTGAAAGCTCCCATCTTGGCAAGCCTTGATATCTCCCCTTCAAGCTCCTGTGCCGCAGAGCCGTAATCGGCAAGCTGCATAAACCTGTGCATTACAGTTCCCTTCTGCGCAGCGGTAAGCTCGCCCATGGTATCGTCCAGCCGTGGAACCTTTGGGAAGAAGGTCAGCGGGTCGTCGTTTACAAGCTCGGAGACGGATATCTTTGCCTCACGCGTGCATAGATTTGGGTCGTTTTTGTATTCAAAGCTTTTCAGGATGCGTTGGGTAAGCTCTTTGTTTTCGCTGACCTCGGTGCGCTCCGGCTCGGATACTGCTCTGCCCGACGGCGGCAAAGGCTGGCTGACAATAATCTTAGGCGAAAGCTCGGTCGGGTCGGCATAGGCAGAATCGGGCAGAGATTTTCTTAAGCAATCCATCTGCGGGTGCTTCATCAGAGCCATCAGCATCCAGTCCTGCGCGCAGACTGCCCTTTTTGAAAGCGACGGCGGCACTATATGCCCCGATATCTCGCCGGAGTACTCCGCAACCCGCTCGGCGGTGCTGTCATTTATGTCCAAAGCAACAAACAGCTTCTCCTTAGCCCTTGTGCAGGCGACGTACAAAAGCCGCAGCTCCTCGGACAGCAGCTCCGAAGCATTCTTTTCCGCGATATAATCCCAGAAGATGGTAGAGCGCTTTGTCAGCGATTTGTAGTCAAGAAAGCTCAGCCCCGCTCCGTAAGATGAGTTGAGCATAAGGCGCGAAAGGATATCGGTCTTATTGAATCTCTTTGAAAGCTGACAGACAAACACAAACGGGTATTCAAGACCCTTTGATTTGTGGATGGTCTTGACATTCACAGCGTCTTCGGATTCCGTAACAACCATCGCCTCGGCGAAATCTCCCCCGCTTTTGGTTATGTACTCGATATAGCGCAGAAATCCCGCAGCTCCGTCGTTTGAGGAGCTTTCGTAGGTTTTAGCGTATTCCAGGAGAAGATAAAGGTTTGCACACTTCTGTTTTGCGTCCTCATACGCCGCTGCCATCGCAAAAATATCGGTTATATCATATATCTTCTTGATAAATCTGGTAAGAGGAAGCCGTGCCGAATATATTTTCAGCCGCTTTATAAGCTCGATTGCGGATTTGCTCTTTTCACATAGCGCGCTTCCGTCGTTTCTCGCAGACACGGCAAGCATATTTTTATACAGGCGGGATTTTTTGTCCACCAGCTTTATTTCGGCGATATCGTCATCCGAAAAAGCCATTATCGGCGACAGCATAACCCCTGCCAGCGGGATATCCCTCATCGGGCTTACGGTGACGGTAAGAAGATTCAGCATGAGCGATATCTCCCGCGAGCCGAGATATCCCGAAAGCCCGCTGGAAAGTATCTTAAGCCCCTCCACTGAAAACGCCTGATTAAGCGCGTCGGTGGAAACGTTGTTTCTTGTTAGAATGCAGAAATCACCCGGGCGGCAGGGTCTTTGAATCCCACCCTCGGTGACAGTCACTCTATCATCTATCATCCTGCGGATTTTGCGGGCAATTGCACTGAATTCGTCCGGAATCTCGCCGCTTTCATCCTCGGTCGAGGTATTAACGGCAATAATTTCACAGGGGGCGTCCTCACCCTGATAGCTTGCGCCCAAGGCAAGCTCCTCCGACTTGGTATAGCTGACCTCTCCCAGCTCGGTGGTCATAAGTGAAGAAAAGATATAGTTTGAAAAGTCGAGAACGCTTGCGCGGCTTCTGAAATTGCGGGTTAAAAGAATCTCGCGAACGTCGCTGTCCTCGCTTTGCCCCTGCGCCCTTGTGTTCATGAATATTGCGGGATTTGCCTGACGGAAACGGTAAATCGCCTGCTTAACGTCTCCGACGCAGAAAACATTCGAGCCTATTCCCGACATATCCTCGCTGTTTGAAACCGCCTTGAATATGACCTCCTGCAAATTGTTGACATCCTGAAACTCGTCTATCAATATAAGTCCGTAGCGATGTGAATCGATTATCTCCTGAGCAAGAGGGGTTCGCGTAAGTCTGCCGTCCGAATCGCAGCTTACAAGCAGATTTACCGTTAAAAGCTCGGTATCGGCAAAGTCAACCGCGTTGCGCTCGATTTTTACCCGCATTACCTCCTTTTCAAGCTCGTCCGTAAGCTGAACAAGCCGCGAAAAGCTGTTCTTTACAAGGACAGCGTCCTGCCCGGCGGCTTCGCGGGTGTATTTGCAGCAGTCGGCTATATCAAGTGCCTTCTTTTTAAGGCGGTTATAGCAGGTCTTTGCAGACTCGTAAAGTGAGTTTTCCTCCTCGCCGGAGCCAAGCTTTTCGGCTTTTGTCTGCCTTGCGCCCCTTAAATCCTCCCACGATAGATTGCAAAACAGGCTTCGGCAGCCGTCGTAATCATTCACCTGCGGCGACTGCGACAGCGTGAGGGCGTACTCGCAGTTTTTCAGGAATATTTCCTTTGCGGCGTAGTGATATTCAAGACC
>USEH01000144.1 GCA_900553675.1 uncultured Ruminococcus sp.
CAGCGACGGCGGCAAGACTGATAAAGTCTTTGTCGGAAAGCCGCTCCGGTGAAACGTATAAAAGTCTGTAGAGCCGGTTTTTAACGCCCTCTCTGATGCTGCGCATATCGTAATAGCTCATGGAGCTGTTGATGTAAGCCGCCGGAATCCCCTTGGCGTTGAGTGCCTCCACCTGATCCTTCATAAGAGATATAAGCGGGGAGACTACCAATGTAAGACCGCTCACCATCAGTGCCGGAAGCTGATAGCAGAGCGATTTGCCCGAGCCGGTCGGCATGATAGCAAAAACGTCCCTGCCTGACAGTATAGCGTTTATGGATTTCTCCTGCCCCGGTCTGAACTTTTCCGAGCCGAAGTACTTTTTTAGAAGAATCTGCTTTTCGTCCACCGCCGTCTCTCCCATCGTTGTGTGATGTAATAATTATAGCTTAGCTTTCGGCGGCAGTCAATAAAAAATTCTTGCGGATGGCGGCAAAATATGCTATACTGTCTGTATTGTATTTGAGATTCCATCGCCGAAAGGAGCGTTGAATTTGACAGGAATATACATCCACATCCCGTTCTGCATAAGAAAATGTCCCTACTGCGCTTTTTATTCGGTGGAATGTAATGAGGAGCTTAAGCGGCGTTATGTTTCGTCTCTCATAAGAAATATACGCGGTTATAAGGGCAGGAATATCCCTGCCGACACCGTTTATTTCGGGGGAGGAACGCCCTCGCTGCTTGCTCCCGACGAGCTTGAAAGCATACTTTCGGCTGTAAAGGAAAGCTTTTTGCTTGCTTCTGACAGCGAAATTACCGTTGAAGCCAACCCATCAAGTACCGATTACAACAAGCTTTGCGCCTACCGCAGAGCAGGAGTGAACCGCGTGTCCTTCGGGGTGCAGTCCTCCAACGACAACGAGCTGAGGCTTTTGGGCAGACTCCATAATTTCGGCGGCGCGCGCGACGCAGTGCTGTCGGCAAAAGCCGCGGGCTTTGAGAATATCTCCTGCGATCTGATGATAGGCACACCCGCCCAGACGCTCGACAGCCTGCTTACCTCCGCGCGGGACATAGCTTCTCTCGGCGCAAGTCACATATCCGCATATATGCTTAAAATAGAGGATGGAACGCCCTACGACTGCGAACGGATAAGAAGCTTTGCCGCAGACGATGACAGCATTTCGGATATGTATATAGCCCTCTGCCGCGAGCTTTCGGGCTTGGGCTATTTAAGATACGAGATATCCAACTTTGCAAAGGCGGGATATGAGTCGAAGCATAATCTAAAATACTGGCGGCTGGAGGATTATATCGGGTTCGGACCGAGCGCACATTCCTACTTCGGCGGCAGGAGGTTTTGCGTGCCTGACAGCATAGAGGACTATATATCCTCGCCGTCCCAGCCGGACGAATCCGAGGATGAAAGTCCGGATATGCTTGAGGAATACGTTATGCTATCGCTGAGACTGAGCGAGGGGATGTCTATGGATAAGCTTGCTTCTCTCGGCGGGGACAGGAATGCCGTTGCAAAAAAGCTCGTCCCGCTTCAGAATGCGGGACTTGTAAGGCTTGATAACGGCGTAGTAAGCCTTACGGACAGGGGAGCACTTGTGTCAAACGGCGTCATTCTGGAAATATATCTTGCGGCTATTGGTGAAAATCAATAAAAAAACGGCTGCGGTTTTATGCAATTGCCTATTGTTAATAAGGCGAAATTATGTTATTATTAATTGATAGTACTTGTGCATTATATTTTGCAGTCTTACTTTGCTTTTACATATGGAGGAATATCATGAAGCGTATTTTAATTTTTGCATTGGCTTTAACACTTTGTCTTTCGGCGTTTTGCGGCTGTTCCAAAAAGGATAACGCCGACGATGAAATATATATACCCATCCGCAAGGGAAATCAGGTGAATTACAATACCGTCCACGCATACAGGGGAACGATTCTTGAACAGGTTGTGCTGGACGCTCAGTTTTCCACCCCATACTCCACCGATCTTTCGTTTACCATGATGGAGGGAACAATAGCAGAGCTTAACGTTCATGAGGAAATGGACGTTAAAGCCGGCGATGTTATAGCCACCCTCGACCACGAAGCGTTGGAAGACGAAATAACCATCCAGAAAATCAAGCTCGACTCTGCCAAGTCCACCTACGAGATACTTCAGAAGAAGGGCTCGGAGGATGAAATTGCCTTTGCAAAAATAGATATGGATATAGAGCAGGCAAAGTATGACGACCTTGTTGCAAGGCGCGAATTTCTTACCCTCACGGCTCCATACGACGGTAAAATAACCTATGTCGGCAGATACCGCTCCGGCTCTAAAATAGCCAAGAACGCAACGCTCTGCACTATCGTGGATACCTCACGCGTTTGCCTTGCAGCAATCGATTTTGAGGGCAAGCTTAACGATGTGGGCTTTGGCGCAAAGGTGGATATTCAGCAGGGCGCAATAGCTTCAACCACCGGAACCGTTGTGGACGTTGTTACCGAAGAATACAGCGGTGATTTCGGCTTCGGCGATTTCGGGGGCGGAAACCGCAGCGTCTCGCTAAAAAGATTTGTTATCAAGCCGGATGAGGATGTTAAGTTTGAAGACTTCGGCACCATTCAGGCAACCTTTACCACCCTGCGCAGGGATGATACAGTTATAGTCCCCTCGGAGGCTGTCTTTGAATTCGGCAACGGTCATGCGGTCAACGTACTTATAAACGGCGTTAAAATCCAGACCACCGTTTCGCTGGGAATAATCTCCGGCGACAAGACCGAGATAATTTCCGGACTTGACGGAACCGAAACCCTGGTTGTCCCCTGAGCCGCAAATAATTTATATTAAAACGCTAATTAATCAGCGCAGAATCAGTTACAGGCTGGTTTTGTGCTGATTTTCGTAAGGAGTACAATATGAATCAGCAGACATTCTTTTCAGACGAGACATCTTCTCCGCTGGCGTCGCGGCTTCGCCCAAGGGATCTCAACGAATTTGTCGGGCAGACGCATTTGCTGGGCGAAGGCAAGCTTCTGCGCCGGATAATCGAAAACGACGCAGTGTCCTCGATGATATTCTGGGGACCTCCCGGCGTGGGCAAAACCACCCTTGCAAGAATAATAGCCAACCGCACCAAGGCTTCATTTATAGACTTTTCAGCCGTCACAAGCGGCATCAAGGAGATAAAAACAGTCATGACTCAAGCGGAAGAAAACCGCCGCTTTGGGGAGAAGACAATAGTATTTGTCGACGAGATTCACCGCTTTAACAAGGCTCAGCAGGACGCTTTTCTGCCCTTTGTAGAAAAAGGAAGCATAATCCTTATCGGAGCCACCACCGAGAACCCATCCTTTGAGGTGAACGGAGCGCTTCTTTCGCGCTGCAAGGTGTTTGTTCTGAAGGCTCTGACTACTCAGGAACTGGTTAAGCTTCTTACAAGAGCCATCACCGACGAGCGGGGCTTTGGGTATCTCAACGTTGAAATCGCACCGGAGCTTATCGAGCTTATCGCGGCATTTGCAAACGGCGACGCGCGTTCGGCTCTTTCCACCCTTGAAATGGCAGTTTTAAACGGCGATGCCGACGGCGACAAAATCACCGTTACCGCCTCCACTATCGAGGACTGCACCTCGAAAAAATCCCTGCTCTATGACAAAAACGGCGAGGAGCATTACAACCTCATCTCCGCCCTGCACAAATCCATGCGCAATTCCGACCCCGATGCTGCGACATACTGGCTTGCACGCATGCTCCGCTGTATGTTGCCCGCCGCGTTATAAGGTTTGCCAGCGAGGATGTGGGGCTTGCCGATTCAAAGGCACTGGAGATTGCGGTCGCGGCGTATCAGGCGTGTCACTTTTTGGGAATGCCGGAATGCACGGTTCATCTTACCCACGCGGTGGTGTATATGTCGATGGCTCCTAAGTCGAACTCGCTTTACATGGCATACGAAAACGCCAAAAAGGACGCGCTTTCCCAGCTTGCCGAGCCTGTTCCGATGGTGATAAGAAACGCTCCCACAAGGCTTATGAAGAAGCTTGAATACGGCAAGGGCTATCAGTACGCTCACGATACCCAGGAAAAGCTGACCAATATGCAGTGCCTGCCCGATTCGCTTTTGGGCAGGGAATACTACAAGCCCACCGAGCAGGGTCTCGAAGCAAAATACAAACAGCGCCTTGAAGCCATAAAGGAATGGAAGAAAAATCATAACGCAAAGTAAAAAATCCGCCGGACGGTGGGGGATATCCCAATCGTCCGGCGGTTTTTGTACTAATTAATATTCATAAACCAAAGGTAATTCTTTTTCTCCGGTATGTTAATGGTGGAGGTTTTCCACTCCGCACCGTCTCCAAAGCGGTATCTTAGCTTGTACCTTGCATTTTCCGAGCCTTCCGAATATTCGTCGTTTAAAACCCATTCGATGTCCGGAGTGACGCCGCGTATCTGGTACTTTGCAATTCGGGATGTGTAGCCGGATTCAATCAGATCGAAAAGCCTGTACTTAACATCTTTATCGTTCGGCTCAACTACTATTATAACCTTTCCGCGGTCGTTGTCCTGAACGTCTAAAATGTAGTAGCGATACTTACCGTCGGGAGATACCGAGCTTCGGTTCAGTCTGTCTATCTTTTCCATGTTGTATACCGATGTAATTTCGGTATCGGTAACGGTGTAGTCGAGCTTTGTTTCAACAGCCGAGCCGCCGAAAAGGGTGGTAAGGATATTATAGCCGACCAGACCAACAATGAACATTAAAAGATACAGCGAGCCTAAAATAATCTTGGGAGTGTCCGAAGCGCCGCAAATGAAGAACATCAGTATTCCCACAATAAGCGGCGGCAGAAAAAGCATTGGCTGGCTCATGTTGAACAGCGTTAGCAAAAATACCGGAAACAGTGTTGCCAGAGATACTATCCTTGTAAAAAGCTGATTTCTTGTAAGTATCATAAGCACACAGAAAATAAGGCTTAAAGAGATGTAAAAAACATAAAAGCCAGTCTGATTTGTAAACACCAGCTTGTACAAAAACGTCCACACTGCCAAAGCCGAAATAAGAATAAGGTAAAGCACGTTGAAGCAGGAAATGCCGAAACGCACGAATTTGTTTGAAATAATGTTTTTGTCCACAATAACCTCCGTATTTCAATCCGTAACCGCAGTTTTTAAAAGGAACTGTCAGCTGTCAAGCTTTAAAACACTCATGAAAGCTTCCTGAGGAACCTCTACAGTTCCGAGCTTTCTCATTCGCTTTTTGCCTTCCTTCTGCTTTTCAAGAAGCTTTTTCTTTCTGGTGACGTCTCCGCCGTAGCACTTTGCTAAAACGTCCTTGCGGTAAGCCTTTACAGTCTCCCTTGCGATTATCTTTCCTCCGATAGCTGCCTGAATAGGCACCTCAAAAAGCTGGCGGGGGATATTGTCCTTAAGATTTTCGCAGAGCTTTCTTCCGCGCGAATAGGCTCTGTCCGAATGGACGATAAACGACAAAGCGTCCACGATTTCGCCGTTCAGCAAAAGGTCGAGCTTGACAAGCTTGCTGGGCTGATATCCTGTCATTTCGTAGTCATACGAAGCATATCCGCGTGTGCGGGATTTTAGCGTGTCGAAGAAGTCGTATATAACCTCGTTCAGCGGCATTTCGTAGTGGATGTCCACTCTTGTCTTGTCAATATACTTCATGCCCTTGAAATTGCCTCTTCGCTCTTGGCAAAGCTCCATGATGTTGCCCACAAACTCGCTGGGCGAGAAGATGTGAGCGTTGATAATAGGCTCCTCGGCAAGCTGGATCAGCGACGGGTCGGGGTAGTTGGTGGGGTTGTCGATATACTTTACCTCGCCGGAGTTAAGGGTTACACGGTATATAACCGAGGG
>USEH01000145.1 GCA_900553675.1 uncultured Ruminococcus sp.
AGCTTTGATTGCAGCGGATTTGTATGTTGGGTATATACACATAGCGGGGTACATAATTTACCCCGCACAACCGCACAAGGTATATATAATCAGTGTAAAAGAGTATCTGACAGTGACGCAAAACCGGGTGACTTGATATTCTTTAAGGGCACATATAACGCAGGTGAAACGGTCACACATATCGGTATATATGTAGGAAATAACAGAATGTTGCACTGTGGCAATCCTATTCAATATACATCGATTGATACTAACTATTGGCGTAACCATTTCTACGCATATGGACGACTGTGATAACAAAGGAGGAAATAAACAAGGCTGTCAAGGCTTTGGGCGAGCGGCTTACAAAGGATTTTAAGGACAAGGAGCCGGTCGTTATTGTGGGAGTTTTGAAAGGCTCGTTTATTTTCATGTCCGACTTGGTAAGGGCGATTGACCTGCCCATAACTCTTGACTTTATTCACGCAAAAAGCTACTCCGGAACGCAGTCTGTCGGCGCGGTAAACGTTAAGATGGACACAGAGCTTGACGTTGAGGGCAAAAACGTTTTGCTGGTTGAGGACATTTTAGACACCGGCAGAACCTTAAGCGTCTTAAAGGAAACCATGTTTGCGCGCGGCGCGAAGGACGTTAAAATCGCCGCATTTATGGATAAGCCCGCAAGAAGAGTGGTGGAAATCAAGGCAGATTATTCCTGCTTTGATATAGAGGACAGATTTGTAGTCGGCTACGGCTTGGACTACGACGAAATGTACCGCAATCTCGACTATATCGGCGAGGTTATTTTGTAAAAAGTTATTTCCGGGGAAAATCACTTCAAAAGAAATGAGGTATTTCATTGAATTTCAGTAAAAGCAAAGGCATTCTGGCGTATTTCGCCGTTGCGGCTGTAATATTGGTGTTTCTGATATTCGGCTTCAGAAGTCTGATGAAGGGGGCGGACACCACCACCTTTTCAGACGTCATACAGCATTTTGACGATTACAGCGTCAGCGAGTTTTCGCTCAACTTAGGCTCAGGCGAGCTTAAATACAAGCTTGCGGGCGGGGATGATGTATACGTCTACAAGGTTCCGAACGTTTCGGTGTTCTACAACGAGCTTTTCAACGAGAACGAAAACTACCGCGACGATTACAACGCTCTCCACGCGGACGCACCTCTTAAATACGACCTTATACCCGCTTCAAACAGCTCCTTCTGGCTGAATCTCATTCCGACTCTGCTTATGATAGGCGTGATGATTTTTGTGGTCGTCTCTATGTCCAGAAGCATTTCGTCCGCGGGCAAAATAAGCACAGTTGGCAAGGCGAACGTAAAGTCGGAGCTGGATTCCAAAAATAAGGTGACGTTTGCGGATGTCGCCGGTGCGGACGAGGAAAAGGCTGAGCTTCAGGAGATCGTTGATCTTTTGAAGAACCCCAAGAAGTATCAGGATATCGGCGCGAAGATTCCCAAGGGCGTATTGCTTGTGGGACCTCCCGGCAACGGTAAAACATTGCTTGCAAAGGCTGTCGCAGGGGAGGCGGGGGTTCCGTTCTTCTCGATTTCGGGCTCCGATTTTCTGGAGCTTTATGTCGGCGTCGGTGCGGCGCGCGTGCGCGATTTGTTCGACCAAGCCAAAAAAGCGGCTCCTTCCATCATCTTTATCGATGAGATCGACGCCGTGGGCAGGCGCAGAGGCGCAGGCTTGGGCGGCGGTCACGACGAGCGCGAGCAGACCTTAAACCAGCTGTTAGTAGAGATGGACGGCTTCGAGGTCAACAACAGCGTTATAGTAATGGCTGCCACCAACAGGCGGGATGTTTTAGACCCCGCACTTCTGCGTCCTGGACGTTTTGACAGGCAGGTATATGTAAACTATCCCGACATAAAGGGAAGAGAAGAGATATTAAAGGTTCACTCAAAGAACAAGCCCTTGGCTCCGGACGTTGACCTTAAGCAGGTTGCGGCGGCGACGGCAGGATTTACAGGCGCGGACCTTGCAAATCTTATAAACGAAGCCGCTCTGATGGCGGTCAAGGCGGACAGAAAGGCTATTACTGCCAAGGATCTGAGCGAGGCTTCCATAAAGGTAATAGCAGGACCCGAAAAGAAATCGAGAGTGGTTTTGGAGCAGGAGAAAAAGCTGACGGCATACCACGAGGCGGGTCACGCAATCTGCCACTACTACTGCCCCACTCAGGACAGGGTCAGCGAGGTTTCGATAATCCCGCGCGGTCAGGCAGGCGGCTACACCATGGCACTGCCGGATCACGACAAGTCCTACGCTTCAAAGTCGGAGATGACCGAGGAGATTGTAACCCTTCTGGGCGGACGTGCGGCTGAAAAGGTAGTGCTTGACGACATCTCAACGGGTGCATCCAACGACCTTGAACGCGCCACAAAGATAGCGCGCAGCATGGTTACAAAGTACGGCTTCAGCGACAAGCTGGGGCCGATTGTATACGGCAGGGACGAGGATGAGGTGTTCTTGGGCAGAGATTACAACTCCGACCGCTCCTATTCCGAGGTTATTGCCGGCGAGATAGACGCCGAGCTGCGTTCGCTGATTCACGGCGCGTATGACAAGGCGATTGCAATACTTTCCGAGCATATCGACCAGCTTCACACGGTTGCCAAGTATCTTATCAGCCATGAAAAGATAAACGGCGACCAGTTCGAGCGTTTGATGAAGGGCGAGGATCTTGATGCCGAGGAGAGAGCCGAAAAGGAAGCCGAGGAAAGTGTTGTCAGTCAGGCTGTGGAGGATGTGAACAGCACGGCTGTCGGTGAATCCGGTAATAAGGCTGACGGCGAGAATCCAGAAAAGCATGACGGCGAGAGTTATGACTATCCAGACAGTGAAGACGGTTGGATGGATATTTCCAATGACAGCGAAAAGCCGGAGTAAAGAATAATATTTTTGCAGGTCCCTTGCCAAAACGGCGGGGACTTTGCTGTAGATAATGAAATTCGCTTTGCAAATGCTGTATGCTGCCCCAGAATTGCCGTCAGGCAATTTCATTCCCAAAGGGAGGTTCGCGCAAATATGATTTCCAAGAAAATGTTAAGTGAGATGAACGCCGCCTACCAACAGCTTGAATCCAGGATGATTGCGGTATGCGGCACGCTGCGTAACCGGATGTTCGAGCCGGAGTGCGGCTGGTACAACGGTCACTACTCATTAAGCGAGGGCGGCAGCTGGGTGAGGGAATCCTACCCGATACCTGTTGTTGCCGTGAAGGGGCTTTGCGACATTGAAATATCCTTTTCCGGCGTGACCCTGACGACCAAGCTAAAGCGTTCGCAGGCTTTGGAGTATTCCTTTGACAAGCTTGCGGGCTTCGACTTTGAGGCATATGGGGTCGAAGATTATCTCAACAGCTTTTACTCCAAGGGAAATTCAATTTCGGAGCTTAAGGAGAATATTGCGAACAGCGGCGAGCAGGAAATCTTTTTCAGCTTTACCATCCCAGATGATATTAGCGACGAGGAGATCTACAATTTTGCAAAGCTGTTAAAGCGCGAGGGCTTCTATTACTGACAACATCTGAAAGCGGTGAGAAATATGACGATAAGAAAAGCAACTCAGGCAGACATTAGTCTTCTGCACGAGCTGGACGCGCATATATCCGAGCAGGAGCTTGCCACAATCATAGGTCTTGGCAGGGTGTATGTCGCCGAGAAAAACGGCTGTCTGGCGGGCTGGCTGCGGTATAATCTCTTCTGGGACAACACTCCGTTTATGAATATGCTTTTTGTACTTGACGGTTATCGCGGGAAGGGAGTCGGCAAAAGCCTGACTGCTCACTGGGAGTCGGATATGCGCAGGCTGGGGTATGACACCGTCCTTACATCAACCCAGTCGGACGAATTTGCCCAGCATTTTTATGTAAAGCTTGGGTATCGCGCGATCGGCGGGTTCAGCATAGGCTCCGA
Organism: uncultured Ruminococcus sp.; assembly: GCA_900553675.1. Taxonomy (GTDB): domain Bacteria; phylum Bacillota; class Clostridia; order Oscillospirales; family Ruminococcaceae; genus Faeciplasma. The sequence continues at coordinate 3,919 of USEH01000145.1, forward strand.
CCCCTACGAACTTATCTTTATGAAGGAAGTCTGATGGGCGCACTATCCCGGAAAAATTACAATATATCAATCCTTTGATTATAAATGACGATTGACACGGCACGGCGGCGGAGTTAAAATGTATACATAAATTATAATTCTAAATTAACGGAGGTTTAATATGAGACGTTTTACAAAGGCTCTTGCGATTGCATTGGCAGCAGCGGTTATCATAAGCGTTATGAGCGTTGCGGTTTTCGCCGAGGATGCCAACGTTAAGATTGATATGTCCAAGACGCACCAGACGATAGACGGTTTTGGCGCGTCCTACACATGGTACGGCGACTGGCTGACCACCAACGTAAACGCCGAGCAGGGCTACGACTGGATTTTCAACGACTGCGAGTTCAACATTCTGCGGTTCCGCGACCTTAATCACGTTGGAAGCGCGGAGGACGGCGAGTATAAAAACGCTCTCGAGGGCTACAAGGCTTACAAGAGCTATTACGACGCCGCAGTTGCAAGGGGTATCGACCCGATTGTTTTGGTGACGAGCTGGGGTCAGTACGACAGAGAGCTCGACTTTGTTGCTTTCACCGAGCTCGACGACGAGGGTCACACCTACTACACCCTTGCTAAAGACGAAAACGGTGAGTATATGTACGACGAGCTGGCTGATTTCTGCGTTGAATCAATCAAGCTTTTCTTCGACGCCGGAATACCTGTTGACTACTTCTCCATCTCCAACGAAACCGAGCTTCAGGGCTTGGGCAAGGACGAAAATGGCAACGCCCGCAGCGAGGCGGGATTCTTCTTCGGCTCGGACGAAAACGAGTATCACTGCGCATACTGGAAGGCTCATATAGCCGTATACAACGCCTTTAAGGAGGCTTTCGGCGAGTGGGCACCCAACATAACCGGCGCGGAGGTAATGGCGGACACTGCCGACCTGATTCAGAGATACATCGAGCCACTGGAAGAGAATGCTCCCGAAACCTTTGACACCATCGCCCACCACCTTTACGGCTCGGAGAACAGTCCCCGCAGCTTCGGACAGGTGGGGGAGAGATTCTCGGACAAATACACCCTTTGGCAGACGGAATATTATCTCAACGACTACATCCGTCAGGCTGAAATGATGGCAAACGAGTTCATATATGAGAATGTAAACGCATACCTTTACTGGAACGGCGTGTGGGTTGCAGACCTCGGCAACTGCCTTATCGAGGTGGACGACGACAAAAACGGCGACATCAGAAGAGTCGGCAACCACTACATAATGATGCACTTTTCCAAGTACATCAAGCGCGGATATCAGCGTGTTGAGGTTGAAAACTCATCCGGCGCGACCGTCGTTGCCTTCAAGGCTCCCGATTCGCACAGGCTGGTAATTGTTGCCGTCAACAACAAGGACAGCTACGAGGATTTGTATGTCGACCTCGGCGGAGCGGTGCCGACAGGCTCCTCGGCTTACCAGACGATAGGCAACGAAAGCCGCTTTAAGTTCAAATACTGGCAGGACGCAGGTCAGTTCAACCCCGACGGCAACGAGCTTCCGCCTTTGAGCGTTACCACCTTTGTAATTGACCTTCCGGCAGACCCCAACTATGTTGCTCCGGTGGAGGATACAGCGGTCAATCCGTTTGTCAAGCAGCCGGGTGCGGTCAATACCGGTTTGATTATCGGCATTGCTGCGGGCGCGGTTGTTGTTATCGTGATTGTTGTGGCTGTGGTTGCGGCTTCTGGAAAGAAGAAAAAGGCTGCAAAGAGCAAGTAATTTTAGAGTCCGCTTCCTTGTGAGGCGGACTTTTTATACTATTCGCCGTTATAAATTGTACAAAAAATCGTCGCAAAATCCATGATTTGATATAATCCCCTTAGAGTAGTCACAAGAGAAAACAAAAAGTATCAAGACTGC
>USEH01000146.1 GCA_900553675.1 uncultured Ruminococcus sp.
CGAACTTTTTAGTTTTTTGCTCTTGAAAATAAGTAAAAGGAGGCTAATGCCATGCAAAAATACCTCGAAACCGGAAAAATCGTCTCCATCCACGGTCTTAAAGGCGAAGTCAAAATCCAGCCTTGGTGCGATTCCCCCGAATACCTCTGCACCTTCAAGTGCCTTTACTCCAAGTCCGGCGACCGCGTTTACGAAATCGAGCGCATCCGCCCACAGGGAAACATGGTAATCGCCAAGCTAAAAGGCATAGACACCCCCGAACAGGCGCAGGCTCTGCGCGGCAGGATCCTATACATCGACCGCGACGACGCCGACCTTCCCGAAGGCTCCTATTTCGTTGCCGACCTTATCGGTCTTGAGGTGCGCGACGAATCGGGACGCAGCTACGGCGTTATAAGCGACGTCCTGCAAACCGGTGCAAACGACGTCTACGAGATAAAAAGTAACGACGGAAAGTTATATTATATTCCTGCTATACCGTCGGTAATACTTTCTACCGACATTCAGGACGGAATTATGGTAATATATCCCATGGAGGGGCTGTTTGATGAGGATTGACATAGCAACACTCTTTCCGGAGCTTTGTGAAACATGGCTATCGGCGAGCATAGTCGGCAGGGCGCGCGACGCAGGCGTCTTTGAGCTCCACTGCCACCAGATCCGCGATTACGCCTTTGACAAGCATCACCGCGTTGACGACACCCCCTACAGCGAACGTCAGGGAATGCTTATGATGGCAGAGCCGATATGGCAATGCTACAAAGCTATCGCGGGGGATAGAAAGCCCTACGTTGTGTTCATGTCGCCAAAGGGCAAAACCATGAATCAGGAAAAATTTAAGGAGCTTGCCAAAAAGCCCGACCTGTTCATACTCTGCGGACATTACGAGGGCGTTGACCAGCGGGTGATAGACAAAATTGTGGACGAAGAAATATCTCTGGGCGACTTTGTTCTCACCGGCGGGGAGCTTCCCGCGGTGGTTTTGGTGGACGGAATCGCCCGTATGCTCGAAGGCACCTTGGGTCACGAAAACTCCTGCGAGGACGAAAGCCACTTTGACGGTCTTTTAGAGTACCCCCAGTACACCCGTCCGGAGGTGTGGGAGGGTATGCCGGTGCCGGACGTGCTTTTATCCGGTCACAGGGAGAACATTCTGAAATGGCGGCGGTACAAAAAGCTTGAGGAGACCTACAAAAAGCGTCCTGAGCTGCTGAAAAATGCGTGTCTTGACCTTGTGGACAAGGCAAATCTCTCCGAAATAAGCGCAATTTTAGACGAGCACCCCCATATTTTTGACGGAATTGAGGACGCCGAAGAGGAGTGACATCCCCGAAAATGCGGCAATAACAGGCAGCTTAAGTGAATATATGTAAAATGTTCGTTGACGATATGCACAAAGTTGTTGACTGATTTTATGCGGCTTGTCGGCATAAAGCAGATTTTTGCCCAAAAACGCAAAATTAGTGATAATTGTCCGTTGACTAAATGATACTAAATTTGTATACTGTAAAAGTGAGGATAAAAACTTGCTTCAAGCGTGCCATATGCGCAGCGATTGAGGTAAGAAAGCAACATTCATAAGAAGCTTTGTCTTTATTATTTGAAATGGAGAGTTATTGGTATGTTCGTAAAAGATGTAGTAGTTAAGAATCAGGTTGGTCTTCATGCACGTCCTGCAACCTTCTTTATCCAGAAGGCAAACGAGTTCAAGTCTTCCATCTGGGTTGAAAAGGAAGAGAGACGTGTAAACGGCAAGAGCCTTCTTGGCGTTCTTTCCCTCGGCATTATCGGCGGTACTTCTATAAGAATCATTGCCGACGGTGCAGACGAAGAGCTTGCAGTCAACAGCCTTGTTGCTCTTGTTGAAAGCGAATTTGCTGAGGACGCAAGATAATATTACTTGTTCTTTTAAAACTTAGCTGATAAAAAAGCTCGCTCGGTTGGGGCGGGCTTTTTTATTGTGTGATAATCACATCCTGTGCTGCCGTTCTTGACTTTAAAGGGAATGTATGATAAAATAATATTAACATAGAATAATACGGAACGGAGTGATGTTATGAGTACAAGAGATATAGCTGCCGAAATATTGAATCGGCTCACCGAAGAACAGCTAAAGGGCTTTATTGCGCTTTTTCATGACATTCTGCCGACAACCGAGGACGATTCCGCCAAGCGTGAAGCGGCGTTTGAGCGTCTGAACAAAATGCGCAGACATATTCCCGACTTGGACGAAAAGAAAGAGCTTGATGAATACAGGTGGGAGAGATTCTGTTCCTGATGATAATACTAATCTCCGTCTGAAATGATAGCAAAAAATCGGGCACAAAACCGCTGTACGATGGGTTTTGCACCCGATTTTTTGACATTTCTAGACGGATATTAGTACAAAAAATAACTACCGCATTCTCAGCTGTAGATTGGGAATGCGGCGTTTAATTATTGATTCCATTGTCATCGAAAAAGCTCGGAGTGACTTCCGATTCGGTTCAGGAGCAGCACAAGAACATCATCAAGCAGTTTATAAACCAACAACCAGTCCGGCTCGATATGACATTCCCGCCATCCCTGATAGTCGCCGGACAAGTCATGATCACGATACTTGGCTTCAAGCGGCTCGCCGTTAGCTAATTGCTCTATTATTCTAAGAAGCTTGTCGGTATTCCTACCCTGCTTTTTTGCCAGCTTTATATCCTTTTTAAACTTCGTTGTAAACTTGACCTCATATTTCATAAGTCAAGCGCCGCCTTCAGCTCTTCCATGCTCTTATATCCTTTAACGGATTTGTCATACGCAATGCGCATTCCCTCCTCCATCGCAGCGACCGTCTCCTCATTGGGAACAGACAGCTTTAGCTCGAACGGGATTCCGTTTTCGCGGATAGTCTGACGCAGGAAGATATTTACTGCGGTCGTCATATTCAGACCCAGCTCTTCAAAAATCCTCTCCGCCGCCGCTTTAACAGCTTTATCGGTGCGGATATTCAGATTAGTACTCTCCACAAAATCACCTCCATGATTATTCTATGACTATTATATTACATTATGCACATAATGTCAATACATTGTGCAAGCAATGCACGAATTATCTTGTCTAAAATCGTGTCATAAACGTGCGATAATGCGGCTGCATTAATGCATATTGATATGTATATTATCTTATAAAATCCAGCAAAACACCCCCTGTTTTTACTGCTTGGTGATAATGTATAAAAAAATATAAAAATATTTTACCTATTCATAATTTATTAACACATTTGCCGAAAAAATGTGTTACAATTTGTAATAATTGATGAAGTGGGCGTGTAATGCTTATATGGGCTTAAATTCACGTCAAAATTAATAATTTTATAAGGAGTATGCAGTATGTCTAACAGATTGTTTCAGGGAGTTCTCCAGCAGATGCACGATATCATTAATTGTGAAATAGGAGTTATAGACTGCGATGCGCTTGTCATCGCGTGCAGCGATTCCTCAAGGATAGGATATACAAACGAGTTCATTTCCTTGGACCTCAACGAGACATATGACTATTTTATTAGGGACGGCTATACCTATATGCCCTTTGGTCCCAAGCCGAAAAACGAATATTACGCTTTTGTTGAGGGCACCGACGAAACTGCTTATAAGTACGTCTCCCTTTTGAGCGTAGCTCTTTCCAACTTGCAGCAGTTCTACGACGAAAAGTACGACCGCAACAACTTTGTTAAAAACGTCGTGCTGGATAATATCCTCCCCGGCGATATCCAGCTTAAAGCGCGCGAGCTTCACTTTAACTCCAGTGTTACAAGGGTGGTATTCCTTATAAGGATAGTCGCCTCTAACGATGTTTCCGCGTTTGACGTTATCCAGAATCTTTTCCCCGACAAATCAAAGGACTTTGTTTTCACCATCTCCGAAACCGATATAGTTCTTATCAAGGAGGTAAGACCGAATATCGAATCGGGCGACCTTGAAAAGCTTGCCTTCTCGATTGCCGACACTTTGCTCAGCGAGTTCTACACAAGAGTAAATATCGGTGTGGGAACGGTTGTGGACAACGTTAGAAACCTTGCGGTATCCTTCAGAGAGGCTCAGATAGCTTTAGAGGTCGGAAAGGTGTTCGACACCGACAAGTCGATTATAAGCTATGAGAATCTGGGCATTGCAAGACTTATTTACCACCTGCCCACCAACCTGTGCGAGACATTCTTAAAAGAGGTCTTTAAGAAAGGCTCTATCGAGTCGCTGGATCAGGAAACTTTGTTCACCATTCAAAAGTTCTTTGAGAACAATCTGAACGTTTCCGAAACCTCGCGCAAGCTGTTCGTCCACAGAAATACCCTTGTTTACCGTCTTGAAAAGATCAAAAAGCTTACCGGTCTTGACCTGCGCGAGTTTGACCATGCAATAATCTTTAAGATTGCTCTTATGGTCAAGAAGTATCTTTCTTCAAATCCCGTTAAGTTCTGATCAAAGATCAACTCCTTGATTGACTGATTTTACTGACGCGCGGCAAAGCCGTTATAATGCCTTTATGACTGCTGTGTCTTTATAATTTTCGCTGATACTTATTCATGATAGAGAACCCTTGGGGGATCCGCGCCGTTATAGGCTATGCTGCGGCGCGGATCTTTGAAGGCGCGTCGGCTGATAAATTCGGATAAACAATTGGGGAGCAAACTGAAAAGCTTGCTCCCTTTTGCCGTCTTACAGTATTTTTCAATTGAAGAACCCGCCATACGTTTGTACAAAAGAAAGGATATTATGATTAACAATGGTTGAATTTAAAAATGTTACATATACCTACCCAACCGGACAGACCGCTTTGCAGGACGTAAACCTGCGAATCGACGACGGCGAGTTTGCCTTTGTCGTCGGCTCTTCGGGCGCGGGCAAATCCACCCTTATAAAGCTTATTCTGCGCGAGCTTACAGCCACTCAGGGCGAGGTGAGCGTTAACGGCTACAATCTTAACAAGCTGAAATCGCGGAATATACCAAAGCTTCGGCGGACAATCGGCGTAGTCTTTCAGGATTTCAGGCTTATCCCCAACCTTACGGTGTATGACAACGTAGCGTTTGCACTGAGGGCGATTGACGCTCCCACAAAGTACATCCGCACCCGCGTGCCTTATGTTATCAGCCTTGTAGGGCTTGCAACAAAGGCGAAGTCCTACCCCAACGACCTTTCTGGCGGCGAGCAGCAGAGGGTTGCGCTGGCGCGCGCGCTTGTAAACGACCCCAAGCTTATAATCGCGGACGAGCCTACAGGCAACATCGACCCCGAAAGAAGCTACGAGATAGTGGATCTTCTTCGCGGCATAAACGGCTGCGGAACAACGGTTTTAATGGTCACCCACCAGCACGACCTTGTTAAGTACTACGGCGGAAGAATAATAAATATCAACACAGGCTCTATTGTTTTCGACGAAAGAATACTCGGAGCAGACGGAGGTCAGGAAGATGCGACTGGCGAGCTTTAAATATCTTATCAAGCAGGGGTTTAAGAGCCTTTGGTTCAACAGAGTAAACACCTTTGCCTCCTTCTGCATTATAACCATATCGCTGGTGATGGTGGGACTTTCGGTTTTAGTCTCTGCCAATATCAACCGCATTATAGGTGCTATAGAAAAAAGGAACGAAATAATAGTCGTTATAAGAGACGGCACACCCGACAACAACATATCTATTTTGGGCGAAGAGCTTAAAAAGAACGACAATATCTTTGAAATAAACTTCTACTCCAAGGAGGAAGCATGGGAGGATATGCAGGCAAACGTCAGCGAGGAGGAAAAAAGCCTTTTCCAGTACATCGACGGCAGCCCGCTTCCCGATAC
>USEH01000147.1 GCA_900553675.1 uncultured Ruminococcus sp.
TGCCGTTCAGGAGAATTTCTCCCTCCTGCGGGTCGTACAGGCGGCACAAAAGCTTTATGAAGGTGGTTTTGCCCGAGCCGTTCCGTCCGACTACCGCCAGCCGCTCGCCAATGTTAAAGGTCACGCTTAAGTGACGCAGAGCGTAATCCTCCGAGCCGGGGTATTTAAAACTGACGTCTTTAAATTCTATCTTGTAGTTGTAGTCGCCGCCCTCACAGAAGGCGCGCTTTTCTATCGGAAGCGTGCCTTGATACATCTTTCTGGGGATGTCGAGATAGGCAAGATAATCCTCGATAAACGGCGTGTTCGCCTTGATGTCGTTAACGTGCTGGAACAGATAGCCTATGCTTGTTGAAAGCCTGTTTATCGCGCTGACATATTTAACGATATCTCCCGCCCCGAATGCACCCGCGGCGGCAGAAAGCGCTGTGGCGAGGTATAGGGCGCAGTCATTTAAAAAGCCTATGCCGGATTCGGGTACGCTCAGCTTAAACTGCTTTGAGGTGATTCTGGTGTATAAGCTGAGCAGGTCGTTTGTAAGCTTTTCACCTATTCTGCGGTAGAAGCCCTTAAGGTTGTAAATTCTTACGTCCTTGCCCATGTTGTAGGAATGCATTTCGCTTTCTATGCGGTTGTCGTTCATCATGTTATCCGAGGCTTCTTTCCACAGAGCAGACATCTTTTTGGCTCTCGCCTTTGCATACAAGGTCTGACCGACCGCGGCGGCAATGAACACCATAAGGCAGATCACCGGCACGGGCTTAAGTCCGTTTGCCAATATGCTTATAACCATGCCAAGGCTGAAAATAAGCGCGATTACAATGTCGGCGGCGGACGAAAACAGGTTGAAAAAGCTGTTCCTCAGGCTGTTAATTCCATGGTCTGATATCCATGAGGATTCAATTATCTTCCGCCGAAGCTGCCTTACCGACGGCTCTTCAAGGTCGCTGTAGTCAAGCGAAAGGGTTTTGTCGTTGAAACAAGCCGCCTCGGCGTCGTGCCATGAATGAGCGTATATATTACAGATGTGGTCGGAGATGTTGCCGAATACATCTATTACGAAATTTCCCGCAAGGGTGATTATAACAAGCAGGAGTACTCTTTTGGGGTCTCTGCCGCCGACAAGCTCATTTACTATCTCGGCGGACATATATATTCCAAAGTAGGGCAGAATCGATTCGACGGTTCGGTTGAATATGCTCATTCTGAAATATTTGGGATAAAGTCCGTACAAATATTTCAGCGCCCTTATGTTGGGACTGTCCTTATACTTATTCATGCCTCCGCCTCCCTTACATTTACATTTTCGCTGTAGTATCTGGATTGCAGACCATACATATATGCATATTTGCCGTTCATTGCCATCAGCTCGTCATGAGTTCCGCACTCGGCTATTTTGCCGTCCTCGATATAGAATATCCTGTCGCAGAAGCGGGTTGAAGCAAGGCGGTGGGAGATGTATAGCGAGGTCGTGCCTTTGGTAAGCATATTGTACTTCAAATAAAGCTCGTTTTCGGCAATCGGGTCTAAAGCGGCTGTCGGCTCGTCCAAAACAACGATTCCAGCGTTTTTATAGAGAGCGCGGGCAAGCATAAGCTTCTGCTTTTCGCCGCCGGAAAGGTCTATAGAATCATCATATATACCCTTCATAAGCCGCGAATCCATGCCCTTTTCAAGCTCTTTGATTTTGTCCCCAAGACCTGCCAATTCAAGACACTTCATTGCCCTGCCGCGGTCAACATCCTCGTCGATATCCGTCGCGGCGACGAATTGCGCTATTGTCAGCGGGATTATGTTGATATCCTGAAAGACCGCCGAGATAAGCGAGTAGTACTCATCTACATTGAATTTCTTGATATCCGTTCCGCCGAGGAATATTCCGCCCTCTGATGGATAGTAAAGCCCGCACAAAAGCTTTACAAGGGTGGTCTTGCCCGCGCCGTTTCTGCCCACAATTGCCAGCTTTTCGCCAGCTTTTATCTTTAGATTGACGTGCTTTAAGGCATACTTTTCGCCCTCCGCCGAGGGGTACTTAAAGCTTACGTCCTTAAATTCAATATCCATGGGCATATTTGCTCGGGTGGGTATCGGCTCGCCCTCGCCGTGGTTAAACCTCTCCGGAATGTCGAAGTATTCACGATACCAGCCCATTCTCCGCGAATAGTCGTAAAGGGTGTTGAACGACCATAAAATCCGGCTTAAATCGGTCGCAAGATTTCCCACCGCCGAAAGCATGAACACAAAGTCGCCGGGGGTGATTTTGCCGTCGAACAGCATTGCGGTAAGGAAAAGGTAGGATATGCCGTGACGGACGGTGTAAAGAAGCACTCCTGTCACCCTCTGAGCGCACCAGCGGGTCTGCTCGTTTTTATACAGTCTTAACGACTCCGACTGAAACTGCTTGAACATATCGTCTATCCAACCGCGCATACCGTAAATTTTGATGTCCTTTGCGTATTCAAAGTTAGAGGAGAATCCGGCTATGTAGCCTTTTCGCCTGTTTACATCAGCGTTTTCGTCGGCATGGTCGCGGGCGTACTTCATGTTGGCACAGCTGAAAAGGTAATAGATTGCCGCTTCGATGATAACCGTAACCAATATCCAGGGCGATATAACGGTGATAATCGCCGCGCAGGACGCCATTCCGAGTATCGAGCTGATTATTCCGGCAAGCGTGGTATACATATTGTTTGCCGCGCCGCTGGTGGTGCTGGCGTCTGAATCCGCCTTATTGTATTTCAGATTGATATCGGGGTCGTCTGTGTTCTGAAAATCGGTTGTGAATCTGCGCATAGTCAGCCTGTTCTGATATTTCATGGGAACATAATAATGATATCTGAACCTACGGTTGGAGGTATAGCCGGATACTATTCTCAGCGCAAGCAGAATAAGATAGTACCCCACCACCAAAACTGCGATATACCATGCAGTTTGCCCCATGGTTATTGCGTCGATAATCAGCTTGGGAAAGTACATCCCCGCAAGCATGGTAAACAACTCGATGGGGTATCGCGGGAGGTCGAAAAGAATTTTATCCTTTGCCCAACGCCATTCGTTTTTAAGCGCGTAGATGATGTTTGACACCGCCGAATACTTGGGCTTTTCTTTCTTTTTCATTTCATCACCCTCAAAATTATGATGTGTTTCCCTTTCGGGATGATTTCAGTATAGCACAAAAATCATTTTGCGCACATTTTCTGCACGAAATGCAGTTTTTTCGCACGAATTGCACTCAAACGGTCAAAAAAGGGTCGGATGACAATAATTTTTATGTCACCCGACCCATTGTCTACCTGTTATTCAGCAATACCTCGGTTGCAAAAACTCCGCTTTCGTTCTGCCGATTAACCGTTCCGCCGTTGCGGCGAGCGATGCTGTCCACCCGCATAAGCCCCACTCCCCTGCCCTCGCCCTTGGTGGAAACATATTTTTCACCGATTTTGCGGGGTTCGGAAGCGGTCGAATTTGTCACCGAAATATACAGCTGGGATTTCAGCATGCCTATATATATCCTTATAAACCGCGATTCGGGCGGCAATGGAAGCACCGCTTCGATGGCGTTGTCTAAAAGATTTCCGATAATCGCGCAGAGGTCTATTTCTGAGATTTTCAAGTCGTCCGGCACCTTGGCAACAGCGTCAACCGGTATATCCTTTGACTTGATAAGGGTCAGCTTAGAGTTTAAAATAGCGTCCACGGTGACGTTCCCCGTCTTTACAACGGTGTCAACCTCGGTCAAATCCTTATTGAGCTTCCAAAGATAGTCGCGGGTGCGCTCGTCGTCCCCGACAAGAGCTAAAAGAGCCTGTATGTGGTTGTGATAGTCGTGCCGCCAGCCCCGCATTTTGTCGTATATGCTCTGCACCTCTTCAAAGTGCTTTTCTATTAAATCGTCCTGATAAGCCGCAACCCGCTTTTCTAAAAGCCTGTCCGCGATTCGCGAAAAAATCATTTTGCATCTCTCCTGTAATACCTGATAAACTCCTCGGCGACCGTTTTGCGCATACTCCGCGATACCGGTATCTTTGTGCCGTCGTCAAGGGTAACGCTGTCGCCCGAGACCGAGCTTACATATCTCAACCCGACTATATACGAGCGGTGACATCTTATAAATCCATCGCCGAGCATTTTCTCCGCCTCGGATATGCTGATGCTGAGGTCGTAGGTCTTCCCGCCCGCTTTTACCGCAGTCGTGTGTCCTAAAGCTGCAATATACTCGATATCGCATACCCGCAGCTTGATATTTTCTGTTCCCGCGCGGAAAACAACCGTTTCGGGTTCGCCCTTTTCGCCGCAGGCTTTAGCTGCACGGCTAAGAACCTCAAACAGCTTTTCGGGGTCTACCGGCTTTAAAAGATAGTGCAGCGCCGAAACGTCGTACCCCTGCGAAATATAGTCCGGAAATCCGGTGATAAAAATTATCTGAGCCGTCTCCGAGCGCGAACGCAGAGTTTTTGCAAGCTCCATGCCGTTCATGCCGGGCATTTCAACGTCTAAAAGCAGGATGTCCGGCTTTATCTCATCATAAGAAAACAAAAGCGCCTCCGCCGACGAAAATTCGGAAGTGCGAACCTCAGTCCCCGACTGCTCCGACCAGTCAAGAACCAGTGATTTTATATAAGCGCATTGAGACGAATTGTCGTCGCAAAGAGTGATGTTAAGCATAGCAGCTCCTTAAAATTTGTTAAGATTAATATAACACATTGTTGAAAAGAAATCAATATTAAGGAAGCCGCACAGCAAAAATCTCTCCGACAGAGCATCCCGCCGGAGAGATAACTATTATTATCTTATAGCGTCCTTCATAGACTTTACATACTCGCCCACGTACTTCGGCGAGTCCTTGCCGTACTTTTCTATCAGCTTTATAATTGCCGAGCCTACAATTGCGCCGTCGGAGATGTCTGCCATTTTCTTTGCCTGCTGGGGCGTGGAAATGCCGAAGCCTATAGCGCATGGGATTGATGTATTCTGCCTTACCACCTTCACTATAGAAGCCAAATCCGTCTTGATTTCGCTGCGCGTGCCGGTAACTCCGAGGCTGGAAACGATATATAAAAAGCCCTCCGCCTCCTTGGCTATCATTGCGATTCGGTTTTCGGATGTCGGCGCGATAAGCGACACCAGATCAACGCCGTATTTATGACATATCGGCAGAAACTCCACCTTTTCCTCATACGGCAGATCGGGCAGTATAAGCCCGTCTATGCCGATATCCTTGCAGGTGGAAATAAACCTCTCCGCGCCGTAGGAGAATACAACGTTAGCGTAGGTCATGAATACCATGGGGATAGTTACGTCGCGGCGAAGCTCCTTAACAAATTCAAAGATTTTGTCGGTAGTGATACCCCTGCTCAGCGCGCGGATGTTGGCTCCCTGAATAACGGGTCCCTCGGCGGTGGGGTCGGAAAAAGGTATTCCAAGCTCGATAAGGTCGGCACCGTTTTCAACCATGGCTTTAACGGCGGCGGCTGTAGTCTCCAGATCCGGATCCCCGCAGGTGATAAACGGGATAAACGCCTTGCCGTTTTTAAAAGCTTTGCCTATATTACTCATGGATATCCTCCCCTCTGTAGCGGGCAATAGCGGCGCAGTCCTTGTCGCCCCTGCCCGAAATTGTTATCACTATGATCTTATCCTTATCCATTTCCGGCGCGATTTTCATGGCATACGCCACTGCATGAGCAGATTCGATTGCAGGTATGATTCCCTCGGTCTTTGCAAGATACTCAAACGCTTGAACCGCCTCGTCGTCGGTTATAGGCACATATTCCGCCCTGCCGATATCGCTTA
>USEH01000148.1 GCA_900553675.1 uncultured Ruminococcus sp.
TCATCGTATATCTTATTTAGGGGATTTTTTGACTGCATATTTCTTGACAAGTTCAAACCAACTACCAATGTACATTGATAATGTGAATCCATATCCCAGCAAATTCACAGCAACTTGTGATGACGCAAAAACTATGCGGGCGAATCCCTGTTTATCAGGAATCCGCCCGCATTTTTGTGCGGTTGCTAATAATTTTATACTATACCCTCATGAACTGCTCGTTCTCTTAACCTTAAGCCTGTTGAGTGCTCTTGAAAGATTTCCTCTTGCAAGCTTGCATTCCAGAACACTGCGCTTCTGCAAAAGCTCTTCCTTGGCTTCCTCGGCTTCTCGGATGGCTCTGTTTGCGTCGATTTCCTCCGGTCTTTCTGCGGAGTCCACCAAGACAAGAACCTCGTTGTTTTCAACCTTCAAAAGCCCCTCGGAAACAGCGGCATATTGATTTTCTTGCCCGGGAATCCTGAAAATCAGCTTTCCGGGGACTATTGCCGAAATGATGTTTGAGTGATTTGCCAAAATTCCGAAGAGTCCATTTGTAGTTGGCACGTCCAGCGATTCACAGGGTCCCTCATAAAAAACATGGTCTGCCGCAAGAATGCGTATGTTGAACTGCTTCATCAGCGGACTTCCTTTCTCATCTCTTCCGCCTTTTTGATGACGTCGTCGATGGTGCCGACGTTGTAAAACGCCGCTTCGGGATATTCGTCCGCCTCGCCGTTGATAATCGCCTTAAATCCGCGTATCGTTTCAGATAATGGGACATATACCCCTGGAATGCCGGTAAATTTCTCTGCAACGTGAGTGGGCTGGGAAAGGAACTTCTGTATTTTTCTTGCGCGGGTGACCGTAAGCTTGTCGTCGTCGCTCAGCTCGTCCATGCCAAGGATAGCGATAATATCCTGCAATTCGTTGTACTTTTGCAGGATTTCCTGAACGCTGCGCGCAGTGTCGTAATGCTCCTTGCCGACAATGCTTGCTTCCAAAATCCTCGAAGTCGATTCAAGAGGATCGACCGCAGGGTATATGCCTTGCTCAACTATTTTTCTCGAGAGAACGGTTGTGGCGTCAAGATGCGTAAACGTTGTGGCAGAAGCGGGGTCGGTAAGGTCGTCCGCCGGTACATATACCGCCTGAACCGAGGTGACCGAGCCGTTTTTGGTGGACGCTATGCGCTCCTGCAGCGCTCCCATTTCGTTGGCGAGGGTGGGCTGATATCCAACGGCAGAGGGCATTCTGCCAAGCAGGGTGGAAACTTCCGAGCCTGCCTGAACAAATCGGAAGATATTGTCTATGAATAAAAGAACGTCCTTGTGTTCCTCGTCTCTGAAATATTCAGCCATTGTAAGACCGGTGAGAGCAACCCTCATTCGTACTCCCGGAGGCTCGTTCATCTGACCGAATACAAGGGCGGTTTTGTCTATAACTCCGCTTTGCTGCATTTCGTTCCAAAGGTCGTTGCCCTCGCGGCTTCTTTCTCCAACGCCCGTGAATATCGAATAGCCTCCGTGTTCTGTGGCAATGTTGCGGATAAATTCCTGAATCAAAACGGTTTTTCCGACTCCTGCGCCACCGAACAGACCTATTTTACCGCCTTTTGGGTAAGGCTCCAAAAGGTCGATTACCTTTATTCCGGTTTCGAGAATTTCCGCGACCGGCTGTTGCTCCTCAAAGGACGGAGGCTTTCTGTGAATTTCATGCCGTTTTTCGGATGGAGGAATAGGCTCTCCGCCGTCGATAGGCTGACCCAAGACGTTAAACATTCTGCCCAAGGTGCATTCACCGACCGGAACCTTGACCGCTCCACCCATGGACACAACTTCAAGCCCGCGCGAAAGCTTCTCACTCTGCGAAAGCATAATGCAGCGAACGGTGTTTCTGCCTATCTGCTGGGCAACCTCCATAACGCGCTTTTCGCCGTCGATTTCAACCATAAGCGCCTCTTTAATTTTAGGTAGATGTCCCGATTCAAACTCGCAGTCAACGCAGGGACCTGATATTTCAACGATTTTGCCCTTATTCACTTTGTTCCTCCTCTCTCAGTCTTTTCATGCGCTTAAGCTTCTGAGCCTTTGCGCCGGAAGTGATTTCCGTGATCTCCTGAGTTATAGCCGCCTGACGGTTTCGGTTATATTCAACCTTAAGCTCGGAAAGTATCTTTTCAGCATTCCGGTTGGCAGAATCCATAGCCGTCATTCGAGCATTCTGCTCACTGCAAAAGCTGTCTATCAGCGCGCTGTAGATAAATCCCGCAAGATATCCCGCAACCATGTTTTCAAGCACGACCTCAACCGAAGGATAAAACTCAAACGGCTCATCAACAGGCTTTTCGCCTTCGTTGAAGAACTGACCGCGATGGAAGGGGAGAAGCCTTGTTGAAACAACCTGTTCGTTCATGCTGTTTTTGATGTCGGTATATATGATGAATATTTTGTCTACCTGATCGGTGTTGTAAAGCTCCAATAGCTCTGCACTGATTTTTCTTGCGCTGCGCATTGTAGGGTTCTGCGCTGTGTATAAAAAGCTTTTAACTATCGGAATTTTGTGCATTGAAAAATATTCTCTTCCACATTCGCCAACAACAAAAAGCTTGGTGTCGGGATGCTCGGCAACCATTTTCTCAGCAGCCTTAAAAACATTGTGGTTATATGCTCCAGCAAGACCCTTGTCGGCGGTTATAACCAGACATGCATAGGTTCCGTTCAGCGGTATGCCGAAGTTCTCAGGATAAAAATACCGGCTGTTCACCTCGTCCGCAGTGCGGAAAACACGCTTTATTTCCGCCTGAGAAGCCGAAAAATACGGGCGCGTTCTTTCAAGACTTTCCTTTGCTCTTCTCATTTTTGCGGAAGCGATAAGATACATGGCGTTGGTGATCTTTTGAATGTCCTGAACGCTCTTCATGTGAGCCTTTATTTCCTTCATGTTTTCCATGTACCGTCGCCTCCTTAAAAAGTATTAGTTATTAATGAAAATGTCGAGGTATTTCTTTGAGCAGTCAATTATCCTTGCTCTTTGCTCGTCTGAAAGTCTTCCTGTTTTCTCGATATCATCGCAGATGCCAGAAATTTCATTTGAGCAGAAATCAATAAGTCCCAAGGAAAATTCGCGTATCTGCCTTGCCGGAACATCCTGCATGATATGCTCCATCGCCGCCACAAGCAGTATGACCTGCTCAAACTGCTTGTAGGGATGATACTGCTCCTGCCTTAGAAGTGCCATAAGCCCTTCTCCGTATGAAAGCTGACGCTTTGTTGCTTCGTCAAGATCGCTCGAAAACTGGGTGAAAACTTCCATCTCGCGATACTGCGCAAGCTCGAGGCGTATCGCTCCGGCAGCATTTTTCATTGCTTTTGTCTGAGCATCTCCGCCTACTCGTGAGACCGAAAGACCGACATTTACCGCCGGACGCTGACCTGCAAAGAACAAATCGCTTTCAAGGAATATCTGACCGTCTGTAATCGAAATTATATTTGTCGGGATGTATGCCGAAACATCTCCTGCCTGAGTTTCAACTATTGGCAGGGCAGTCATGCTTCCTCCGCCAAGCCGCTCGCACAGATGAGCCGAGCGCTCTAAAAGCCTTGAATGGAGATAAAATACGTCGCCAGGATACGCTTCACGCCCGGGAGAACGCTCCAAAAGAAGGCTTAACGCCCTGTATGCAACTGCGTGCTTCGACAAATCGTCGTATACTATAAGCACGTCCGAGCCGTTTTCCATGAAGTATTCGCCTATGGCACAGCCTACATATGGCGCAATGTACTGCATTGGAGCAGGCTCGCTTGCGGTTGCGCTGACGACTATCGAATAGTCCATAGCACCGTTTTTTCTCAGAGTCTCAACAAGCTGAGCAACGGATGATGCCTTTTGCCCAATTGCCACATATATGCAGATAACGTTTTTGCCCTTCTGGTTAAGAATAGCGTCAAGGGCGATGGCGGTTTTGCCGGTCTGCCTGTCTCCGATAATAAGCTCTCTTTGTCCTCTGCCTATCGGGAACATAGAATCGATTGTTAAAATACCGGTTTCAAGCGGCTTGTTTACCGGCTGACGGTCGATTATTCCGGGGGCAGGGCATTCAATCTGACGGTAGCCGCTTTCAACAATTCTGCCCTTACCGTCTATAGGGTTTCCCAAAGCGTCGACAACCCTGCCTATAAAGCCCTCACCGACTGGAACGCCAGCGGTTTTTCCGGTGCGCTTTACCGGACTTCCTTCGCATATCTCGGAATCGTTTCCGAATATAACGCATCCGACCTCTTTGCGCCGCAGCTCCAGAACCATTCCACGTATTCCGCGTGAAAAGATAACGATTTCGCCGTAAGCCACACTGTCCAGTCCTGAAACGTTTACAATTCCGTCGCCGACCGAAAGTACAGTTCCGTCGCCGTCTTCGTCCTCTTTCGGATTCCATTCGTCCACCGCTTTTCGCATAAGTGGGATGATGTCGCCATCCACTGCCGGAATATCTCTTAAAAGGTTTTTAAGCTCGTTTAAGCGTTCGTCAATCTCTTCGTTGTCAGACTTTTCGGGATTCCAATTTTCCACAGCCTTATGCATCTGCGGGAAAATATCGCCGTTCTTAACAGGCTGAGCCGACAAATTTTCTTTCAGTCTTCGCAGCTTTTCCTTGATATCGGGACTGTCCATTCAAATCACCATCCTTTCCAAAAAAGCCGATGGTCAGTTCTTAGATTTTAAAACCTTCTCAGCCATCTGTGCCGCAAGCTCAATGATTTCCTGCTTGGATTCTTCCAAGACCTTTTCTTTCTGACGCTGTGCGGCTGCTTTGGCGTCGGAAATTATTTTTTCCTTCTGCTTTTCGGCGTCCTTAAGTTTTGCGTCTGCCGCCGACTGCGCCTGTTCCGAAGCCTTAGACTTAATATCCTGCGCTTCCTTGTCAGCATCTTCAAGACGCTTTTCGTATTCAAGCATTAATGCCTGAGCTTCGTTGAATTTGGATTTTGCTTCCTCTGCTTGCTTTTCTATAGCTTCAGCCCGTTTGTCCATAAAGCTTTTGACCGGCTTGTACAAAAGAAGATAAAGTCCCAAAGAAAGAAGAGCGAAGTTTCCGAGGTGCAGAAGTATCTGCTGCCAGTCTATATTCAATGGTAAATTCATATCTATGTCCGTTCCTTTCCTGCATTCTTATGATTTGTAATGTAATTCAGAGCACGGCTTTGTTACAGTACAAAGATAATAAGAATCGCAACGATAAGCGCATAGATAATGGCGGTTTCAATGAATACAAGACCCAGCATAAGGCTTGTCCTCAAAGCGCTCTGAGCTTCGGGCTGCCTTGAAATGCCGTCGTTGGTTTTCGAGATGGTTATACCCATGCTGACAGCACCGGCGGTGGCGGCAATGCCAACGCACATAGCGGCGGCAATAGCTTTAGTAGATGTTGAGTTGTCCTTTTCCGATTCCTGCGTCTGCGCAGAAGCAGACTGAGCATTTTCGGGGTTTTCTGCGGCAAATACCGGAACCGATACAGCCATAATCAGGATAAAAGCGAACAATATCGCAAAAAATCTTTTGGTGAGTGTTTTCATAATTGACCATTCCTTTCTTATTGTCATTTGGCTTTTTTATTCTTTAGCTTTTTTGTGATGAGGCTCGCTGACCTCACCGTAAA
>USEH01000149.1 GCA_900553675.1 uncultured Ruminococcus sp.
GGCACGGTTATGGACACCATCCGCTACGGCAGGCTTGATGCCAGCGACGAGGAGTGTATGGCGGCGGCAGAGCTTGCGGGCGCAAACAGCTTTATAGAAAGGCTTCCCGACGGCTACAACACCATGCTCACCGAAAACGGAGCAAATCTTTCGCAGGGACAGCGCCAGCTGCTTTCGATAGCAAGGGTTGCGGTTGCCGACCCGCCGGTAATGATTTTAGACGAAGCCACAAGCTCGATAGACACCCGAACCGAAGCGATAGTCCAGCGCGGCATGGACGCTCTTATGATTGGAAGGACAGTATTTGTCATTGCGCACCGGCTTTCAACGGTCAAGAATTCGGATGTTATAATTGTTTTGGATCACGGAAGGATTATCGAGCGCGGAAGCCATGACGAGCTGATTGCCGCTAAAGGGCAGTATTATCAGCTTTATACCGGAGCGTTTGAGTTGGAATAGTAAAAAAGACCCCTTTGCGGGGTCTTTTTTTAGTTATGCACTCGCTTGCGCGAGCGTGATGTCGCTTCGCTGTGATTCGCTTTGCTAGTGATGCAATCGTTTCATCATTCGATGAAACGCGCACGGCGCGATGAGGTATCGCCTTACGGCGATGGATTTTAAGATGACGGCTTCGCCGCTGAGTGGAGGGCTTCTAAATCTTTATTATCGAACATTTGCCCAATAATATCCCCCGCAGAGAGCTGAACGATAGCTTTCTGCGGGGGAATATCATATCATATAAAATTATGCGGCATCAGGGTCGAATTCAGATATCTGCTTATTCAGTTCATCGACATAGTAGGCAAGCTTTTCACTGTTGCTTTCCTTCAGCTGTGCCCATGTTTTGGCATCGTTGGAGTGACCATTACCTTCAATTGTGGAAACTACGTCTGCAAGCTGTTTGCCAAGACCGTATTCATAGTATATTAAGGTATGCTCACTGTTATTTGCAAGTGCGTGGCAGGTGTCCCACATATCGAGCATCTCCTGTGTCCACAGGTAGATTTCCTCCTTCTGGCGCTTGTCGATGCTTATAACAGTCGGGTCGAGGACCTTGAATCTTTCACAGGCAGCAAGAAGTGCAACGCCTTCGGGGTTTTCAGCACCCTTTACCAAGAAATAGCCACCCGGCATCGATTCGATATAATATTTGCCGTCGCCCTGTGGGTCACGCGGGGTTGGGCAGAACATTACTTCGCCTTCTCTGACATCGCCCCAGACATTGGATATATCAGCAACCGGACCGGTGAAGCAATAGTCGTGTCTTATGTAGAACAGACAGTCGCCTTCCTTAATTCCGCCGCCTTCAACGCCGTTGCGTATAGAATAACCGTTTTTCCATGTCGGGAACATACACTGGTTTTTGGAGAGATTGTATAAAAGCGTCGCGGCGCGTTCAAGACCGGGTTCGTCGATGTTGGATATATATTTATTCTGAGCAGGGTCGTATTCAACGACGCCTATGCCGCTTGAGTGCATAAGACCGGAGGAGTAGCTAAAGCCATCGAGAGCATAGCGGTTCTCGTCTGGGTCGGAGAAGTCAACGCACATTTCATAGAAGATATCCCATGTCCATTCATCGTTTGCGTAAAGCTCAGCTGGGTCGTCAAAGCCCCATTCTTCGACAACTCTGCGGTTGTAGGCGCATACCGGTCCCGCATAGTTATCGGTGGCCATAACGTAGGTGCGACCGCCCAGTGAGAAGTAGTTGTAGGCGAAATCCTTCATGCCCGACCAAAGGGCGTCGTCATAGTCGATATATGTATCCACCGGCTGGAACATACGCTTAATCGGCTTTTCAGGGAAGTTTTCGGGATAAGCTCCATAGAAATCAGGAGATGTTCCTGCCAATATAAGGTTTGCCAAGCCGTCGAATCTTTCACCGTATTCACATTCTATCCAGTTGACATCACAGCCGTATTTTTGCGAGAACGTCCAGTAGCCTGTGTTGATGATTTCATCATCTGAGTAGTTGTGGAAGGGATCTCCCCACGCATAAAAATCAACAGTTGTGCCTGCTGCAGAAGTAGTTTCAGCGTCCGGCAGCATGATTCCTGCGGCGGCGAGGATAGCTTCGGAATCCTCTGTTGAAAGAGTAAGCTTTACTATCTCACGTTTTTTCTTTCCGCATCCCCCAAACGTGAGGATCATAGACATACAAAGAACAATAGTCGCTGAAATCGCAAATATCCTTTTCATTTTTAGTTCCTCCAATTAATCGTAATCTGTTTGCGTATACATTAATTTTAATATAAACAATCAATATTGTCAATCACTTTTTGTGCATGATTTCTATGAGAGGTTACAGATTGTGTTACCTTTCGGAGACAAGCTCAAGTGCAAATCCGATTCAGCCGTGTCTATAAACCCGCGCTATTACTGCGTTTGCAGGATTTGACTGCGATTTTTATGTTTCGGAGACGTGCCGAAAACTCCAATATTTACATTGTGTTTTCTGCACTTTATTCGGAGAAATCTATGGAGGCTATAAACTGCTGAATGCTTTTGTCGGGTGAGGACAGTATATCGCTTATTTCCTTGGGAGTATCGTGCATATCTCGCCTTATCCATTCCATCAGCACACCGTATACTCCCCCTGCAAGGCAGGCTTTTTTAAAGGCTGTTTCGGGGTTGTCCTGCGGTCTTGGTCCCACAAGGTTTTGGATGTTTGTAAGCAGGAGATGCTCTAAGCTCTGCTTTTTAAGAAGTCCCGCAACGCCCTTAAAGTCGAGGCAGGCTTCAAAAAAGCTTTCGATATAGTCCTCCGACGGCGACGATTTGAACTCCTCCCACCACTCGCGGGAGCGTTCTTCGAGCATGGAGACTAAAACCTCCTCCTTGCTTTTGTAATTCCGGTAAAACGACACCCTCGAAACCCCCGCCTTGCGGGTTAATGCGGAGATGGTTATGTCGGAAATGCTGAGGTTTTCCATCAGGATCAGCAGGGCTTCGGTTATGCTTTCGCGGATTATCTGGTTGTTGATGTTTTTTCTGCGCATGAATATCTTCCTTTTTGTGATGGTTTTTGAGGACAAAATAGATACAACCCTTGCAATATTGTTTCAGTTTTCAACAAAGTTGTCCTAAGATGTTGATTTTTTGAGAATGAAGTAATATAATTATGATACATTTGTATCTTAATAATGTCAAGTACATAGCGCAAAAAAATTATTTCCTGCGCAAATCTATTTTTTAGGAGAAATCAGCAAAATGCCAATCAGCGATTACATCATTTATTCCGATATTTCAGCCGACATTCCGGCAGCCTATGCCGTTGAAAAGGACATCCGCTTTATTCCCATGAGCTACACTTTAGGAAGCGAAGACCGCGTCTGCTCCTCCATCGAGCCGGACGAAATCCTTAAAAAGTTTTACGACGGTCAGCGAAACGGCGACCTCACCCACACCACACAGATATCCCCCTTTATGTATGTCGAGATTTTCGAGCCGCTTTTAAAAGAGGGTAAGTCGGTTTTGTACATCTCACTTTCAAGCGGACTTTCAAATACATATAATTCCTCCCTTATAGCCGCCGACGAGCTTAACGAAAAGTATCCCGAAGCCAGACTTGTCTGTGTAGACTCACTCGCTGCCACCGGCGGAATGGGCGCGCTTTTGGAGATGGCAGTAAAAAACCGCGAGGGCGGCATGAGCATCGAGGAGAACGCCAAGTATCTCGAGGAAAACAGGCTGAGAATATACCACTGGTTTATGGTTGAGGATCTGATGTATTTAAAACGGGGCGGAAGAATACCCGCAACCACGGCGATTGTAGGCTCGGCGCTGAACATCAAGCCGCTTTTAAAGGTGGAAAGGGACGGCACTCTTTCAACCTTCGCAAAAAAGCGCGGCGCAAAGGCTGCAATGAACGAGCTGTTAGAGCTTTACAAAACCCACTCGGTCGGCGGGGACAAAGAAAGAATAATCATAATCCACGCGGACGACCCTGCCAAGGCGGAGTATCTCAAGGCGGGAGTGCTTGCCGTCAATCCGAAGGCGGATATCTCAACCGTAATGCTTTCCCCCATCATCGGCGCGCACGTAGGTCCCGGAATGTGTGCTATTGTGCATATTGCCGCCGAGGGTGTGGAAAGACCCTGATACTAATTTGCAATAATATAATCCGCTGCGGGTAACCCTTCTCGCCCGCAGCGGATTTTTTTGCGCAGTATTGAAATCTGTCGAAATAAATGCTATACTCTATTCAAGATTCTTTTCCTGAATGGGGGTAATACTGTTGGGAATCTTTCTGACCTTGGCATTTCTTTTCTTTATAGGCTCGGTTTTTGGCTGGGTTTTAGAGCTGTTCTTCCGCCGCTTTATATCCGCAAACAACCCCGAGCGCAAGTGGATAAATCCGGGTTTCTGCGTTGGACCTTACCTTCCTCTTTACGGCAGCGGGCTGTGCATACTGTTTTTGATAGCCTCGCTGGAAAGGTTCAATATCTTTGAGAATCCGGTGACGGCTAAAATCGTGCTGTTTATCTGCATGGCTGTGTGCATGACGGTTATAGAGTACATCGCGGGAATAATCAGCTTAAAGCTTACAAACGTCCGCCTGTGGGACTATTCCAAGGAGTGGGGCAACATTCAGGGAATCATCTGCCCAAAGTTTTCGTTCTTCTGGGCGGTGCTGGGCGCGCTTTACTACTTTCTGGTGCATCCGCACATACTTTCCGCGCTGCATTGGCTTTCAAACAACCTTGCGTTTTCCTTCTTTATCGGTCTGTTTTACGGCGTTTTCGTTATAGACGTGGCGTATTCCTCCAACCTTATTTACAAGCTGAAAAAGTTTGCGGACGAATATCAGGTAGTCGTTCGATATGAAGAGCTTAAGGCGCAGATACAGGCGGCAAGGGAAAAGGCAAACGAAAAGCAGCATTTCTTCCTGTTCATGCGCTCTGAGAGACCGCTGTATGAGCATCTGAAAGAGATGAGAGAGCAGTTTGAAAGCAGAGCAAAGAGATATAAAAAGCGTTAATTCGGGGACTTTCCCCATCAAATAGAAAAGGAGATAATAACTATGGCATTCGATTTTAAGGACATTTCAAAGCTTGCCGGCAAGGTAATGGGCGGCTTGGACAAAGACGGCGACGGCATCGACATGGGCGACATCACCTCTGCTCTTAAGGGCGTCGGCGGGCTGGACATCGACGGGTTAGACCTTGACGGCATAACCGGCGCGATAAAGGGCTTCGGAAAGCTTAAAAATCTTGCCCCGACAGATGACAAGGTTCAGAGCAAGGTTTCTGACCTTAAGGGACTTATCGAAAAGAACGTTTCCGGCGGCTCGGAGGATATTCTTAAGAAGATAGCGGGAGCGGTTTCCGGCGGCGATATCAAGGAGAAGATTGACGGTATCGGCGGAAGCGGAACCGGTGAGTTTGTCAAGAAGGCTATTGAGGCGTTTGTTAAGAAGTAAGTTTATATTCAGACTGACTTAGTTTATATATCTGAGTTTTGTTTGTAGACCCGAGCGAGTGCAGTCATGGACGTGCTCATCGCACGTCCATCGGGAGACCCCCGGCGAGGGTCTCCCACGGCAAAACAGTCCACCGGACTGT
>USEH01000150.1 GCA_900553675.1 uncultured Ruminococcus sp.
ACTAACTGCGGGCGGGGGAAGTCCGCACTTTTGTTCGGATTTTGCTCTTCCCCCGCCCGCCCTTAGGGTCATCCCCCTTACCCCTGCAGGTAGTCGGACAGGTCACAAACGGCTCACCCTATGGGAGCAAAGTGTCCTTACATACATCCCGCCGATGCAATGTTTCCGACAAACACCCTGCTTTTCAAAAAGAATGAATCATAAAACCAACACGAAAGGATGGTTACAAGATGAAAAAACGAGTCTCACTGCCGTATATTATCGCGCTTTGCGTGCTGATAATCTCCTCCATAGCGTTCGGAGTTATCCTTGCCGTAAGCGGGAAGGCATTTTACTGCGTTGTTGCGGCGGCTGTTGCCGTCTCTGCTATAACCATTCTTACAATTACTATAATATTTAACACAAATCTCGTAAAATACACCACCGCTATGGACAAGGACATCGTTGCCATCAGCCGCGAAACCTTCTACGACTATCCCGAGCCGATAATCATTGCCGACAGCGACGAAAAGGTGGTTTGGTACAACCGCTGCTTTGAGGATAAGCTCTTCGGCGAGGACAGAGCCTACGGCATCCACCTTTCCGAGCTTGTGGGCAACAACACCGCCCGAATCTTCGCCCAGAGCGGCGCTACCGTTAAGATTTTAGACAGATACTACAACGTCTGCGCAAGGCAGTCGGAAAGCTTTGATATGTCGGTCATCCGCTTTTCAGACGTCACCGACAACGTCATGCTTGAAAACGAATACCACGCCAGCCGCAAGTCGGTGATGATCCTCACCATCGACAACTACGACGACGTGCTTGCCAACGCCAAGGAAAGCGACAAGGCAAACGTTCAGGTAAAGCTGGAGCAGATTTTTGAGAGATTTATCGAAAACACTAACGGAATCATTCATAAGGTCTCCTCAGACAGGTTTTATGCCGTCATCGAGGAAAGGCATCTGACAAGGATAATCGAGCGCAAATTCGATATATTGGACGAGGTTCGCGCGATTCAGGCGGGTGACCGCTCAAGCATAACCCTTTCAATCGGCGTCGGCAGGGGTGCCAAGACCCTCGCCGAAAGCGAAATTTTTGCACGTCAGGCGCTGGATATGTGCTTGGGACGCGGCGGCGATCAGGTCGCGGTAAAAACAGAGAGCGGCTTTGAGTTCTTCGGCGGCATTTCAAAGGCAGTGGAAAAATCCACCAAGGTGCGGTCGAGAATCATCGCGACAGCCCTTAAGGAACTGGCACAGAGCAGCGAAAACATCTATATTATGGGGCACAGGTTTGCAGACTTCGACGCCGTTGGCTCGTCGGTCGGTCTTTGCGGAGCGTTTCGGAGCATGGGCAAGCAGGCTTGGTGCGTTGTCGACCCCGACAAAAACCTCTCCAAGCCGCTTATCGATTACATAAGAGATCGCGGCGGCGAGGATTATTTCAAGTCCTGCACCGAAGCCCTTGCCGAGCTTAACGAGCGCTCGCTTCTTATCATCTGCGATACGCACAGCCCCGATTTTGTGGACTCAAAGGAGCTCTACGAAAAGGCGAAGACGGTTGTTATAATCGACCATCACCGCAAGATGGTAAACTATATCGACAACGCGGTGGTCTTCTTCCACGAGCCGTTTGCTTCCTCCGCCTGCGAGATGGCAGCCGAGCTTATTCAGTACTTCGGAGTGGAGTGCAGGATTACCGTTGCCGACGCCGAGGCTCTTTTAGCGGGAATTATGCTCGATACCAAAAACTTTGTAATGCGTTCGGGCGCGAGGACGTTTGAGGCAGCGGCGTATCTCAAAAAGCTGGGTGCGGACACCATCGCAGTCAAAAATCTGTTTTCGGATACTCTTAACACCTACCGCGAAAAGAGCAAGCTGATTCAGTCAGCTGCGCTGTTCCACGGCTGCGCGATAGCCACCACCGATTCCGACGCTTCCGAGCTTCGGCTGGCTGCACCTCAGGCGGCAGACGAGCTTTTGGGTATAAGTGGGGTAAAGGCTTCGTTCGTGCTTTATATGATGGACGGCGTTTGCTATATCTCCGCGCGCTCGCTGGGCGGATTTAACGTTCAGCTGATTATGGAGGCAATCGGCGGCGGCGGACCCCAGACAATGGCAGGCGCACAGCTGAATACGTCCATAGAGGAAGCAGTCGAGAAGGTAAAAAGGGCGATCGACGAGTTTATTATTAAGCTGTAGTATGTGCGGCATCGCCGCAGATAAAAGATAAGAGAGAAAAGAGAAGAGAGAAGAGATAATGTGTCACCGTTGGCGACTGATTTTAAAGACGGCTGCGCCGTTGCTTCGCTCTTTCGATTTGGAATCAAATACAAGGAGGTAATATTATGAAGGTTATACTTTTAAAGGATGTTAAAGGCTCAGGCAAGGCGGGGACGGTTCTTAACGTCGCCGACGGTTACGCGCGCAACTTCCTTCTTGCAAGGGGCTACGCTATCGAGGCGACAGCCAAGAACATAAACGATTTAGAGGGCAAAAAGGCAGCGCAGCAGCACCGTATTGACACTGCTAAGGCAGAAGCCGAGGCACTTGCCGCTAAGCTTGGCGGCAAGACGCTTACATTCAAGGCAAAGGCTGGTCAGGGCGGAAAGCTCTTCGGTGCAATAACAAGTGCAAATGTCAGCGAGCTTATAAAAAAGGAATACGGCGAGGACATTGACAGAAAAAAGATAGCCATGTCAGACATCAAGTCTTACGGCGACTACAGCGCGGAGATTAAGATGACACAGGGCATAAGCGCGAAAGTTACAGTAAAAGTGGAACCGATAGAGTAGTGATGCTTTCGCGCAGATAAGAGAGAAGAGAGAAAAGAGAAAAGTGGATGGCATCAAGCGTTTCGCTATGCGGCGAAACGCACGGCGATGATTTTAGAGCGGCTTTGCCGTCGTTACGGCAGTTGTATTGCCTGTCGGCAGTTGTACAAAGGGACAGCTCGCGAAGACAATATAACTCACGTGAGCGAATAAAACTCAGCCGAACGGCGCAAGCCGCAAACCAGTAAGGGAGGACAAAACTAATGCCGGTAAACAGCCTGTCTGCCGAGGATCTGACGGGAAGAGAGCTTCCATACAGTCTTGAAGCCGAGCAGACGGTTTTGGGCGTGCTTCTTCTTAATCCCGAAGCTTTGCCCACCGTAATAGCAAGACTAAAGCCGGAGTGCTTTTACCGTGAACAGCACCGGCAGATATATTCAATAATCCTGCGGATGTTTTCAAACGGTCAGGAAGCTGATATAATCACCGTTATGAACGAGACTGTAGCCTCCGGAGTGTTTGAGACTGCCGAGATGGCGAAAACATATCTCAAGGGGATTATGGACGGGGTTCCTTCCACCTCAAACGTTGCATCCTACTGCAAGATAGTTGAGGATAAGTACCTCATCCGCTCGTTGATGACCGTTGCAAGGGATGTTCTTGATTCCTGCGCGGACGGCTCGGAGGATCCAAGGGTGCTGTTAGACCTTGCCGAGCAGAAGATATACGAAATCCGTCAGGGCAGAGAGGTTGAGGGTCTTACCCGACTGAGCGAGATAATCGTCTCCGCCTATGACAGAATCCAAAAGCTTTCCGGCGAGGATAAGACTGAGTATCAGGGACTTCGCTCAGGCTACAGCGTGCTTGATTCCTATATTTCCGGTCTTAATAAATCCGATTTGATAGTAATTGCCGGGAGACCCGGCATGGGTAAGTCGGCGCTGGCATTAAATATGGCTGCAAACGTCGCCAAAAGGAATCCGGACAAGGATGTGTGTGTGTTCTCGCTGGAAATGAGCAAGGAACAGCTTGCCACAAGAATGTTAAGCTCTGAGGCGCTTGTTCCGAACACTCTTCTCAACTCAGGTGAGATATCGGTGGACGACTGGGTGAAGCTTGCTTCGGCAGCGGACGCTCTTTCTCAGGTCAGCATTTACATAGACGATACCGCCGGTATTACCGTTCCTCAGATGAAGGCAAAGCTGAGAAGAATGAAGAACTTAGGACTGGTGATTATCGACTATTTGCAGCTGATGGAATCGCCCGAAAACCACACCAACCGTGTCACCGAGGTTTCCGAGATCACCCGTCAGGTAAAGCTGATGGCAAAGGAGTTAAACGTTCCTGTTCTGCTGCTTTCACAGCTCAACCGCTCGGTTGAATCAAGGCAGGATCACCGACCTATGCCGTCAGACCTGCGTGAATCAGGCTCGATTGAGCAGGACGCCGACATAATTCTGTTCGTCTACCGCGAGGGCGTTTACAATAAGGACGACCCCAACCAGTCGGCGGCGGAATGTATCATCGGCAAAAACCGCCACGGCAGCACCGGAACCGTAAATATGGCATATTTAGGAGAATATACGCTGTTCAGAAACATCGACGCAAGGGCGGAATAAGGAATAATATGCTTGATAAAATTGCATCGACGATTTTAAAATATAATATGCTCGTCCCCGGGGAGCGGGTATGCGTGGGTCTTTCCGGCGGGGCGGACAGCGTTTCGCTTTTGTTCGCGCTCAAAGAGCTTGGATATAAGGTCTTTGCCGTCCACGTCAATCACAATCTGCGCGGCGAGGAGAGCAAAAGGGACGAAAACTTCTGCCGGAGTCTCTGCGAAAAGCAGGGCATAGAGCTGTTTGTCGAGAGCGTTGACGTGCGCGGCTACTGTCAGGAAAATAAGCTTTCCTGCGAGGAGGGCGCAAGAACTCTGCGGTACAGTGCGATAGATAAACACCTGAACGGCTGCAAGCTTGCCACCGCCCACAATCTCAACGACTGTTTTGAAACAACGCTATTTAACCTTGTGCGAGGCTGCGGGGTGAACGGTCTTAAGGGGATCCCGCCGGTGCGGGGGGAGATAATCCGTCCGCTGATAGCGGTCACGCGGGAGGAAATAGAGGCGTATCTTGCGGCAAGGTGTCTTGAATACGTCACCGACAGCACCAATTTGCAGGACGACTGCTCGCGGAATATACTCCGCCTGAACGTTGTCCCTCAGCTGCTGAGGATTAACCCGTCGCTCTACAAGACCTATTTAAAGACCCTGAACGTTTTTGAAGCCTCGGATGAATATATCCGTGCGCAGGCGGATGAAGCTCTTGAAAAGGCAGAATCGGGCAATTGCTGCGATTTTTCTTTGATAGATAACGCCGCAATCCGTTCGCAGGCGGTTGAAAGGCTTCTTCGCAAAAATGGTATTGAGCCTTCGTATGAAAAAATCGAAAGACTTTTGGAACTTCTGCAAACCGGCGGCAGAATTAATATCGCAAAGGACGTTTATGTAAGGGCGGAGTCGGGTAGAATAAGCTTTGAGACTTCCCCGAAAGCATTGGCTCCCGTCCGGACGGACTTAAAAGAGGACGTCCGGTTCGGCGACAGAAGAATCAAATTCACTGAAATTTCACAGTTTGACATATCGTATTATAACAAATATCAACTAAAATGGCTTATCGATTCTGACAGACTGGCGGGAGACGCTTTTATCAGGAGCTATTCGGGCGGCGAAAAAATTCGTCTTGCCGGCAGGGGATTTGCTTCAACCGTCAAAAAGCTTTTAGCAGGAATCCCTCCGCCGGAGCGC
>USEH01000151.1 GCA_900553675.1 uncultured Ruminococcus sp.
GCTTGCAGCACCTTTATAAAAGACTCTTCGGTGTAAACATATCCTCGGATATAATCAACTCAAGGCTTGCAAGGGCAAAGGATCTCTTATCCTCAACCAATCTGACGGTTGACAGGGTGGCAGAGCACTGCGGATATTCCTGCACCTACAGCTTTTTGCGTCAGTTCAAGGAAAAATGCGGATGCACGCCGACTCAGTACAGAAAAAAGTCTCTGCCCGACGGTGAAATGTGGAGCAAGCTGAGCGGCTCGGATACGTAAAAGCGATTATATGCTTTGTGAGAGGATCATACATGAAAAAGCTAACTTTGATTATAGCTGCCGTCCTATCCGCCGCGGCATTGCTTACATCATGCGCGGATAAAATAGATTATAACGCCGGTGAGCTTGTGCTGCCGAGCTTAAGTGAGGAAGAAATTATGAATACAATTGACCTTGGTTTGGACATCGACAAAAAGCATATGGCTAAAAGCCTTAAGCCGTCGGAGGATTCTAATCCGATATCTCCTAACGTCTTCTGCGCCGACCCTACAGCCGTAGAGTACAACGGAAGACTTTATGTTTACGGAACCAACGACCATCAGCAGTATGAGGAAGTCGGCAAGGATGGCAAAAATAGCTATGAAAAGATAAAATCACTGGTTGTTTTCTCAACCGACGATATGTTAAACTGGGTGTATCACGGCAGGATAGAGGTTGGCGAAATAGCTCCGTGGATATATACATCATGGGCACCGTCAATAACCTCGCGCGTGGAGGATGACGGTTTAACTCACTTCTACCTTTATTTCTCCAACAGCGGCGCAGGAGTTGGCGTGATAACCTCTACCGACCCTGTTACCGGATGGACAGATCCGCTTGGCAAGCCGCTAATATCAAGTGAAACCGAGGGCTTGGGCGACTGCCCCAATCCGTTTGACCCGGGGGTATGTATAGACGACAACGGCGTCGGTTGGCTTGCATTCGGCGGGGGAACAGCCGCCGACGGAAGCGAATATATGCCCAAGGCGACAAGAATAGTAAAACTCGGCAGCGATATGATATCCTTAGACAGTGAGATAGCGCAGATCCCGACCTATTATGCCTTTGAAGCAAGCGAATTAAATTACATCAATGGCAAATATGTTTATACATATAATACAAGCTGGGCTGAGCGCACAGAATGGGAGGAAAAAACCGACCCGCCGTCTGCCTGCTCTATGGCTTATATGACCACAACAACTCCGCTTAATCCCGAAAGCTGGGAGTACAGGGGACACTACTTCCTCAATCCCGGCGAAACCGGACTGGGCTATTCCAATAATCACACCCATATGCACAAGTACAAGGGTCAGTGGTATATCATATATCATACTCTTACTTTGCAGGAAAGGTCTGATACCAGCGGAGGATTCAGGAGTATGTGCATAGATACTCTTGATGTCAACGAGAAAAAGACAAAGATAGCTCTTCGCGGAGGCACCCGCGAGGGCGTTGAAGGAATTAAAAACCTTAATCCTTATATTGCGCACAGCGGTACAGAAATGTATAATGCCGCCGGAATATGGTATGAACGCAAAGATGATGGCATCCTTTGTTCGACCTCTGTCAGCGATAATGCATGGATATGTCTTAAAAACGTCGACTTCGGCGATTCTGCAAAGCGTTTTCTTGCCAAGGTCAAGGGCAAAGGAAAGCTTCAGGTTTGCATAGACTCCAACAAGGAGGGCGAAATAATCGCCGCTGCGGAGTTTGACAGCTCGGATTTCGGAGCTATAGCGGCGGACGTTTTACAGGACCTTTCGGGCGTTCACGATGTATATATACAGCTCTCTACCACCGGAATGACATTGGAAAGCTGGCAGTTTGAATAGAAAAAACAGGTTTAATATAACAGCGTCTATCGTGCGATATCAGCATGGCAGGCGCTGTTTATTATATACAGAAATATGGTATGACTTTGATTAATATGCTGAATTATGAGATATGTTATTGAAGAATCGTTGAATACGCGCTGAATTTATGATATACTTATATGAAAATAAAGCTAATATCAGGCAAAACTTTAACCGGCTGCATTATTCGTCATAAGCAGCGATTTTGCAGGGACAGTATTTATATTTGTGAAAAAGGTGTAAAATCATATGGAACTCCGCTCACTTACTTCATGGCAGTTTATGCGATTATTGCCCGGAAAAGCCAATCACACAAAATCCAATCTGTGGCTTCCGACATGGGTGCATTTATGCGATACGGCTGGCGTTATGCGGCATTTGTGCGCAGAGTGGCTGCCGGATTCGATAAGAAATGCGGTTAACATCGGGGACGATTTCGACAGCCTTTGCGCTTTTCTTGCTTACATTCACGATATCGGCAAGTTTTCTGCGGACTTTATATATAAAATTTCGCCAGAGCTGCCGTTAACGGTTAAAGAAAACCTGCTGCAAACGGATTTACGTATGGACTCCTGCGGATTTTCAAATTCATATACACACGGATTCTTAGGAGCGAAGATTCTGGAAAGCTTTTCACTGCCAAAGGAAATATACTCGGTTGTCGCCGCGCATCATGGCAAGCCGCTTAAAGCTCATGAGCTGGGTCCCAATAACGACTGCACGGTAAATCTGTATGGTCATAGCGGGGAAAACAGTTCTTTTGCGCAGACATGGAGAACGCTTTGGATGGAATGGCTTGATTTTTCATTGAATCGGGCGGGATATAAACAGCTTTCTGAGCTTCCGAAGCCGGATATGCACACGCAGATGCTTCTTTGCGGTCTGCTGATAATGGCAGACTGGATTGCAAGCAATACCTACTATTTCCCGCTGATCGACGCAGATGATACCGGCGAACATCTTGATTTGAGCGAGCGTGTATACGCGGCATGGAAAAATCTGAATCTGCCGTCAGGCTGGCTGCCGGGTGCATTTATCATGGATAATGACGAGTTCAAAAGCAGGTTCGGATTTCTGCCGAACACAGTTCAGAGTGCGTTTATTCAGGCTATTCATAACAGCGTAGAACCCAGAATTTATATCTTAGAAGCGCAGATGGGCGTTGGAAAGACCGAAGCCGCGCTGTGCGGTGCCGAGCTTTTGTCGGCAAGAAAAAATTCAGGAGGGATTTTCTTCGGGCTTCCTACTCAGGCGACTGCAAACGGCATTTTCCCACGTATTATTGAATGGTCGCGGCATCAGGCTGATGAAATAAAGCTTGCTGTAAGGCTTGCCCATGGTATGGCTGAGCTTAATGAAGACTATCAGGAGCTGTTTGAGCAGAGCCACAGCAATTATTCCGAGGAATCGGAAGGACTTGTCGTTCACTCGTTTTTCAGCGGACGCAAGCAAGCACTGCTGGCAAACATGGTTGTCGGAACGGTGGATCAGCTTTTGATGATGGCACTGAAACAAAAGCACGTTATGCTGCGACATCTTGGTATGGCTGGAAAAATTGTGATTGTGGATGAGTGTCATGCGTATGACGCCTATATGAACCGATATCTTGACAGGGCATTGTGCTGGCTTGGAGAGTATAAGGTGCCGGTTATTATTCTTTCGGCAACGCTTCCCGAAAAAAGAAGAGAAGAATTGATAGGCGCATACCTCAAAAGAAAAATCGGTAAGGATGAGCCGTGGAAGAAAAACAGGGGATACCCCTTACTGACATGGACAGACGGTGAAGAAGTCTGTCAGGAAGTGATTAAAGCAGGAACGGCTGAAAAGACGGTAGCTATACACAAGCTGCCGGACGAAAACGGTCTGACACACCTGCTGAAATGCAAGCTTGCAGAAGGCGGCTGTGCCGGAGTAATTGTCAACACAGTAAATCGCGCTCAGACGATTGCTCAGCTGATTCGGACAGATATGCCAGACAAGCGGGTAATTCTGATTCATGCGCATTTTCTGATGCCCGACCGCGCCGAAAAGGAGCACGAGCTGCTTTCACTTATCGGGAAAAACTCGACAGCCGAACAGCGCAATAATCTTATTGTGGTAGGAACTCAGGTGCTGGAGCAGTCGTTGGATATCGACTTCGACCTGATGGTAACGGACTTGTGTCCGATGGATTTGCTGCTGCAGCGCATGGGACGTCTGCACAGGCATACAAAAAGAAATGCAGAGCGTCCTCCGCTTGTGCGGGATGCAGAGTGTTATGTTATGGGGACGGCAGATGAGCCTGAAGGCGGCTCAAAGGCGATTTACGGTGAATGGCTGCTCTACCGCACAAGGCAGCTGCTTCCGAATCAAATTGTCCTGCCGACAGATATACCGAATCTGGTGCAGGATACATATGAGGAGCCTGATGCTTCGGCTGATGAAGCCGCAATGAATCTGTGGAACGATTTCAAGGAGAAACAGGTAATAAAGCAGAGCAAAGCGGATGCCTTTAAGCTGCGCGAACCAAACCGGCGCGGCGGAATAACCGGTATTTTGGATACGGAGTTTCCTGATGATTCATCCGAAAGCGATAAGTCAAGAGAGGAACGCGCGCAAGCCGCTGTCCGTGACGGTGAACCGTCTGTTCCTGTTCTTGTGATGATTCGCTACAGCGACTCCGAAGAAATCGGATTTTTGCCGTGGAGGAATGACGGACGGCGTCTGACGGCAAGCGCGGTTCCGTGCGAAGCGGATTGCAGGGAGATTGCCCGTCAGCAGCTCAGGCTTCCCGCAGTATTCAGTAAGGAATATACCGTTAGAAAAACCATAAGCGAGCTTGAAGAAATAACGCGGGCTATTGCTCCGTGGCAGCAATCACATTGGCTGAAAGGAGAGCTTTTCCTGCTTTTAGACGAGAATATGAATACATCCCTTTCCGGTTACAATATTCACTACAACGCAGAGATGGGCTTGATATATAGAAAGGAGGAAAATTTAATTGGACAATAAATCTTTTAATTTGTTGGACGAGGCATGGATACGGGTTATTTACCCCGATTGTCGGGAAGATGAGGTATCACTGAAGCAGTTTTTTTCCGGAGTGCATACATATACCGACCTTGCGGGCGAGCTGCCAACTCAGAATGCAGCTGTTCTGAGACTGCTTCTGGCGGTGCTTCATGCGGTATTTTACCGCTTTGACGAAGAGGGGAATCCATCCGAAATAACAAACTCGGATGACGTCTACGACCGCTGGCAGGCACTGTGGGAAATGGGTCGTTTTCCGGCCGAACCGATTGAAAGGTATTTAGAAAGCTATCGCGACCGCTTTGACCTTTTTGACGACAAAAGACCGTTTTATCAGGTGCCGCAAGCAAAGATAGGAACCGAGTATTCATCAGCTAAGCTTAACGGCGAAATATCGGAAAGCGGCAACAAGAAAAGACTGTTTCCCACAATAACAGGCGAAGAAAAAAATACGCTGAGTTACGCAGAAGCGGCAAGATGGCTTTTGTATGTGAACGCGTTTGATGATACGTCATCTAAGCCAAAAGGCAAAAATCTTCCGTCTCCCGGAGCGGGTTGGATCGGAAAGCTTGGCTTTATTCAGGCAGTGGGCAGAAACCTGTTTGAAACTCTTATGCTAAACTTAGTACTGCTGAA
>USEH01000152.1 GCA_900553675.1 uncultured Ruminococcus sp.
TGATATCCCACCCATCCAAATTAGCTCTATATGAGTAGTATGTTCCTGGATCAACAGTTGTAGGTCCTACAAGAGAATTCCCTACGGAGAAGGAACTCAGACTATTTAATAATAAGAATATGAAAATAATATATTTTTTCATCATAGTATTTATTTTTATTGGGTAATTTTTGATTTCAATTCTTCTATTTCTTTTTGTGTATCTTTTTTTACTTTTCCTTCTTTTAGTGATTCCTTCCATTGTAATAATAAAAGCAATATTAATGGTATTGATATACAAATAACCATTCCTACAGGTGTCTGCACAAATAATGCTAAATTTCCAAGTTTTCCTATTCTAAATTTATATATTCCTTCTATTTGTTCTGGTCTTACAAATCTATCGTCCTCATCATTATTATTGTCACCTTTTGTTTTATATTTTGTATTTGTTGCGATTACTTTTCCAACGGCTTCATTGTGGGGAACAGCAAAACATCTCTAATCGACGCGCTGTCAGTCAGCAGCATAACAAGCCTGTCCACGCCGAAGCCCAATCCGCCCGTCGGGGGCAGACCGTATTCAAGGGCTGTAACATAGTCGTAGTCAACCTGAGCCTTGCTTTCGGGGTCGAGCTCCTTGCGCTGAGCTACCTGACTTTCAAAACGCTCCTTCTGGTCGATGGGGTCGTTCAGCTCGCTGAATGCGTTGCCGAACTCAGTGGCGTTTATAAAGTACTCAAAGCGCTCGGTGAAGGCAGGGTCTGAGGGCTTGCGCTTTGCAAGCGGGCTTATCTCAACAGGATAGTCGTAAATAAACGTCGGCTGAATCAGGTTTTCCTCAACGTATGCGTCGAAGAACTCTGCAAGGATCGCGCCCTTTGTCGGAACCTCGGGCAGATTTACATGATGCTCCTTCGCACACGCAATAGCGTCCTCGTCGGTCTTCCAGTCGTTAAAGTCAACGCCGGAGTACTTCTTAACGGCTTCTATCATAGTAAGCCTCTCCCAGTGAGAAAGGTCGATTTTCTTGCCCTGATACTCAATTTCAAGCGTTCCGCAGACGTTTCCGGCAACCGTCTTCATCATCTCTTCAACCAGATCCATCATGCCGTGGAAGTCGGTGTAAGCCTGATAAAGCTCAATCGAGGTGAACTCGGGGTTGTGCTTGGTGTCCATGCCCTCGTTTCTGAATATGCGTCCGACCTCGTAAACCCTGTCCATTCCGCCTACTACAAGGCGCTTTAAATAAAGCTCGGTCTCGATTCTAAGAACCATGTCCATATCAAGGGTGTTGTGATGAGTAAAGAACGGTCTTGCCGAAGCACCAATCTCAAACGGGGTCAGAATCGGGGTGTCAACCTCCAAAAAGCCCTTAGAGTCGAGATGAGCCCTCAGCTCGCGCAGAATCTGACTGCGCTTTTTAAAGGTGTCCTTTACCTCAGGGTTTACAATAAGGTCAACATAGCGCTGACGGTATCTTGCGTCTCTGTCCTTTAAGCCGTGCCACTTTTCGGGAAGAGGAAGCAGCGACTTTGAAAGCAGGGTGATCTTCTTGGCATGAAGCGATACCTCGCCCCTGCGTGTGCGGAAAACAAAGCCCTCCACACCAACGATATCGCCAATATCCCACTTTTTAAACTCGGCAAAGTTCTCCTCGCCGATGTCGTTGATTCTGACGTAGCACTGGATCCTGCCGCTTACGTCCTGAATGTTGATAAAGTTGGCTTTTCCCATATCGCGCCAGCTTAAAATCCTTCCGGCGATTCTCCAGCTGTCCTGCTTTATAGCTTCCAAGCCTTCATTCAGCTTGGCTTCATCCTCGCCCGCTTCCTGCTTTGCCTTAGCTTCCTCGGCTTCGTAGTGCGCCTTAAGGTCGGCAGCGGTGATGTTGAAGTCGAACTTGGTTATTTCAAAGGGATTCTTTCCTGCCGCCTTCATAGCGTCAAGCTTATCCATTCTTATCTTCTTTAAAGAATTAAGCTCCTCCTGCGAAAGCTCCTCTTCTGAAGCTGCGGCGGTGTTGATTTCTTCTGTCATAGCATATTACCTTTCTATAGGGATTTTTTACTGTCTTCTGATGTTTAATACCTCAAATTTCAGGGTTCCCGCGGGAACTTCTACCTCAAACACATCTCCGACCTTTTTCTTAAGACAAGCCTTGCCGACAGGCGACTCGTCGGAAATTCTGTTTTCGTCGGGGTCGGACTCGGTTGAGCCTACTATCTGATATTCAACTATTTCGTCGAGGTCGAAGTCTTTAAGCTTGACATACGAGCCTATGCCAACCTCGTCTAAAGACATGCTTCCGTCGTCAACGATTATAGCGTTTGCTATTACTACCTCCAAATCGGCGATCTGAGCTTCGAGCATACCCTGCTCGTTCTTGGCTTCGTCATACTCGGCGTTTTCGGAAAGGTCGCCGTAGGAGCGTGCTTCTTTCAGCTTTTCCGCTACTTCTTTTCGTCTTATAGTTACCAGATATTCCAGCTCGTCCTGAAGCTTCTGAAAGCCCTCGCGCGACATGGTTGTTGCTTTTATAGCCATAATAAATTCCTCCGGATAAAGTATTTACGGCAAAAGGATATACTGCCGCATTATTAACAATTAATTATAAACCCGTTTTCGCCGGATGTCAAGTGTTGAAAGCCAAATAGTTGCGCTGTCTCCCTCAAAAAGCCCATCCCATAACGAAAATCCGCAGAAAACGCCCGAAATTCAATCTTTCCTATTCCCATCCTGCAAAAAATCTGCTAAAATAATAAATGCGCCAACCTTTTAAATTTTCGTGGTACTGTATATACGACAAACGTCTCCGGAGCGTTTCAGATTCACCAACATTCACAACCAACAATAAGGAAGACAAGCTATGGATAAGCAATCAGCCAACCGAATCATCGAGCAATACTTTAAAAAAATATACGGCTACTCCATAAAAAAGTGCTTCTCCTACGACGAAGCCGAGGAGCTTTGCGCCGCTATCGGTGCCCAGCTGTGGGCAGCACTGTTAAAGACCGACACGCTCACCAACCCCGACGGCTTTGTGTGGCAGGTCTGCGAGCACGTCTACTCAAAGCACCTGCGCGCAAAGCTTAAGCCTGGCGGCGACGGCAGGCGGGGATCCATCTACGAAGCCGACTATCCTTTTCAGGATGATTTCAGTGCGGCAGAACAGTGCGAGGAATACGACCGCCTTCGCGTGGAGATAGCGTTTTTAACAAAAACCCGGCGGGAAATTGTTTATCTGCACTATTTTGAAAGAGTATCGATAGCAGAAATCTCTCGCAGGCTGAGTCTTCCTGTCGGAACGGTAAAATGGCACTTAAACAAAGCCAGAGACGAACTAAGAAAGGACTACACCATGGAAAGAAAAATAGGCAAGCTTGGATTAAACCCTTTACCTTTAACAAAATGCACCTTCGGTCATAGTGGCAACCCTGGAAGCAACGGAGGACCGGAAGCATATCTTAATGATATGATAAACCTCAACATCGTCTACAGCGTATACTTCACCCCCAGAACCAAGGAGGAAATAGCCGACGAGCTTGGCTTAACCCTTGTTTTTATCGAGGACAGGATTAATATGCTCGAGGAAAACGGCTTTTTAGTCCGCAAGGGTGGTAAAGCCAAGGATAAATACACCACCTACGTCAAATTTGACCCTCTGACATACTCCATCGAGCAGCAGGAAGCCAACTTTAAAAAGAAGCTCGAAATCGCCGATGAGCTTATTTCCTCCGGATATGTCAAGACAGTTATCGACTCTGTCAAGGGCGTCAAGGATATCTATATCCCCAGCGGCAACAGACAGCTTTTTGAAGCTGCCGCCGTATTCTTCGCAATAGTCAACCGCGCATTTAATGTTGGTTACACAGCCGGACAGAAGCCTTACAACGAAATATGGAACAAATACTGCATTCACACCAAGGATGGCGGCGAATACATTGCCCATGTCAATATCGACGCCCAACCCTCCGACTCTGACTATAAGCGCACCGTAAACATTCCCAGCCTGTGGGCGTGCGGAAGCATGAATCGCGGAAGCTGTAAATACCCCTGCGTGGGCTCGTGGTCGATTGATTCCCGGTTCTGCTCACGCGTGGGGGGATGGCAGAACAACCTCACCGAGGACTACGAATATGTTTACGAATACATCATCGGAGCTATAGACGATACATCCTCGAACGCTTCAAAATTTGCCCGCCTACGCGAAAGAAAATTCATCGATGATAACGGCAGGGTCAATATCATGGTGACACATCATGATGTCTACAAGCTCTTAGAAAATCTCCCCAGCCTTCCTCAAGATCAAGCCCGCAGGTATATCGACGCCGAGCTTGAAGCCCAGCAGCTTGAAGCAAGGGATTATCCCGAACAGATGCACGAACTTATACTGAACGGCAATATAAGCCCTAACAGCCTTGCAGTTCTCGTGCTGAATAAGCTCTACGAAAACGGCACCTTCAAGCCCCTCACCGAAAACGAAAAGGTGACCTCGCAGCTTATCATGTTCAGCGACAAGCTCCCCGAATAGCTCTCCGATTATAGTGACTCCTAAAATCAATAAGCTCCGGACATTCTTTGCAGGATGTCCGGAGCTTATATTATACTATAAAAACAGAAAAAGACGCTTAGCTCAAGCGCCTTCCCCTGCTCATGAAATCATATCCGTAGCTTAAACAATTCCTCTGAAAGGTTTATCATTTAAACAACTAAATTATATACCGAGTTTATTAAATTGTCAATATACTTGCGGTCTTATGCAAAACATAAAATTACATTTTTCAACTGACTTATGCTTAAGTTTGCGTTAATATGATAATATTAATTTTTATGGATTCTTTACAATGAAAAACATCAAAGACAAAATATTCGCCATTCTGTCAGCAACAGTAATGCTTGTCAGCTCCGGAAATTGTGCAGACTCTTGCATTCAGCCTATCCCGATACCCCCTGCCATTTCCAAAATTGA
Source organism: uncultured Ruminococcus sp. (assembly GCA_900553675.1). Classification (GTDB taxonomy): domain Bacteria; phylum Bacillota; class Clostridia; order Oscillospirales; family Ruminococcaceae; genus Faeciplasma. Next base: position 4,951 of record USEH01000152.1, read on the forward strand.
AAACAAGATGCCCCAGCCAAAAATCCCGCCGACGCAATGCCCCGAAAGCCGGAATCAACCCAAACTGCGGTTCAGACAAAGAATTCAGCTTTACTAATAGTTCAATCCCCGAAATTCTCGGTTATAAACTGCTTTATCTGCTGTGTTCGCGTGCTGTTACCGCTCATTATTCTGCTGAGCTGGTAAGCGTCCTCAATCAAAGCTTTTGCCCGCTCCATGTCCTGCGGTCTTCCTCTTTTAATAAGCGCCCATCCAAGGTTATACATCGACTGCGGAAGGGTTCGGGTGCGGTTCGCACGCTTTCCAATTTCCACTGCCTGCTCCGAAATTTCTATGCTTTCGTCATACCGCTTGCTGAGTCCAAGGTATTTTGAAAGGTTATAAAGTATTCCTGGCATGGCGCGCAGGTATTCAAATTCGTCCACAATATTGCTTTCCAAAACCCTCTTCATGTGGTAAAGCATATTTATTGAGATATCCATCCGCCCAAGGCGGGCATAGCAGGCTGATATGCAGTTTAAATGATTTATTTCTTCAAAATATAATACCGTGGGAAGA
>USEH01000153.1 GCA_900553675.1 uncultured Ruminococcus sp.
TAGCCGAAAGAACCGGCGGGAGCGTTAAAAAGTTTGACGTTACCGATTTATTTTCAAGAGAGCTTCCCCAAGCAAACATGGAAACCCGCTTTACCCCCTGCTGTATGCTCCGCCTGTTTGCGGACGAAATACCCGAAATCCCCGAAAGAGTGCTGTATCTTGACAACGACGTTGTGGCGAGAATGGATATCTCGGACTTCTACTATCAGGATATAGATACTTACGAGCTTGCCGGAGTTTTAGACTACTACGGCAGATGGTTTTTCCGCAAAAATATCTTTAAGATGGACTACCTCAACTCCGGCGTGCTGCTTTTAAATATGCGCAAAATACGCGAAAGCGGGCTTTTCAGAAAGTGCCGCGAGATGTGCGTATGCGAAAAGATGTTCATGCCCGATCAGTCGGCGATAAACAAGCTTGCCAACAAGAAAATCATCCGCGACCGCCGCTTTAACGAGCAGCGTAAGCTTCACAAAAACACTGTCATGCAGCACTTTACAACCAGCTTTAGGTTTTTCCCGTGGTTCCATTCCTTAACGGTCAAGCCTTGGCAGATAGAGCGGGTGCATGAAATTCTGAAAATCTTTGAATACGACAACCTTTTCACTCAGTATCGCGCAGCGCTCGATATAATATCGGCGGATACATTAAAACAAAACAACGAATGTGAGACAAATGCATGAAATCAAACAAACCCTTAATACCAATATTCTTCGCGATTGACAACGACTACGCCCCCTACCTCAGCGTTGCCATAGCCTCGCTGATTGAAAACGCTTCTTGCGAGTATGATTACAAAATACATATCATCCATCAGGAGCTGAGCGAGGAAAACAAGCGCCGCTTGGGCGGTCTTGCCCGCGACGGCTTTGAAATAATCTTCACCGAGATGGCGGACTGCCTTCGTCCCATAACCGACCGCGTGGAAAACCACCTGCGCAAGGGGCAGTTTACGCTTACAATATATTTCCGCCTGTTTCTGGCGGATATGTTCCCGCAGTACGACAAGGGAATCTATTTAGACAGCGACATAGTTGTTCCGGGGGACATTTCAAAGCTTTATGACACTCAGCTTTCCGAGGATAAGGCGTTCGCCGCCTGCTCCGACCTTTCTATTCAGAACGTCCCTGTTCTTGTAAACTACCTCGAAAACGCAGTCGGCGTTCCGCGGATGAATTACATAAACTCGGGAGTTCTGGTTATGAATTTTAAATTCTTCCGCGAGCATGATTTTTCGCGAAAATTCTTGGAGCTTCTTGATACGTGGCATTTCGACAGCGTTGCTCCCGATCAGGATTATCTCAACGCCATGTGCGCGGGAAGGATAGTCTATCTTGACAAGAGCTGGGACGTTATGCCCAATAAGTCCCGCGAGAAGCTTAAGTCCCCGAATCTTATACATTACAACCTGTTCGACAAGCCTTGGTGCGTTAGCGGGGTGCAGTATGAGGAGTATTTCTGGGCTTATGCCGAGCGCTCGGCGTACTACAGCGACATATTAAAGCACAAAGAGTCCTACACCGAGGATAAAATCGAGGCGGACAGGCAGGGTCTTGCAACGCTGATAGACCGCGCGGATAAGCTTGTTAACGCGGACATCACCTTTAAAAAGCTGAGCGAAAAGGGGGTAAGGATTAAGATATGATAATCGGGGGAGATAAAAAACCTGTAATAGAAAACATCAAGGCGGCTTTGCGGGACGAGGACTACAGCCGCAAGGTCGAGCTTGGCGACCCCAAGCTTTCCAAGCAGGAACGCACGGCGGTCTGCTTCGGATTCATCAAGAAAAGAAAAGCAGTCAGATATAAGCTTGCAAACAGAGCCGCAAGGACGATTGAAAATATAGTCGGCTGGGCAATCAACCGCGATACAGAGATTGTCGGCATCGAGAATATCAAATCGGTAAAGGGCGGAGCGATTGTTACAAGCAACCACTTCAACCCGCTGGACAGCACCATCATCCGCAAGCTGGCGACAAAGACAAAGCGCAGAAGGCTTTTTATAGTCAGTCAGGACACCAATTTTGCGGCTTCGGGGTTCTTGGGCTTTCTTTTGTACAACGCCGACACCATACCTATCACGCAGGATCCTCACTATCAGAAAAACGCCTTTATCCCGCTTCTTAAAAGGCTTTTCAAGCGGAAGCAGTGGGTGCTGATATATCCCGAGCAGGAGATGTGGTTCAACTACCGCAAGCCACGCCCGCCAAAGCGCGGAGCCTACTATTTCGCGGCAAAGTGCGGGGTTCCGGTTATATCCTGCTTTACCGAAATGACAGAGCTTGACGAGCGGGACAACGAGCAGTTTAAAAAGGTGAGATATATTCTGCACGTCCTGCCGCCGATATATCCCGAAAAGGGGCTTACGGTGCGGGAGAACAGCCTAAAAATGATGGAGCGCGATTACGAGCAGAAAAAGCGCGCCTACGAATCCGCATACGGCAAGCCGCTGAGCTACGAATTCAGCAAGAAAGATATTGCGGGGTTTGTGGGATAACGCTTTACATAGAGCAGAAATATTAAAAGCTTTAAAGCCGGGAAAACGACTTTAAAGCTTTTTTGTTTTGATGTTGCGGGTTACGAAATGCTGATTGATAATATTTTTCTGGTTATCAGAATGACAAACTGAAATTCAGAGAAATAACTCTTCCGCCGATTTTACCTGCCAGTTAAATTGCTCTCTAAAGTCGCAGAAACATTCTGCGCATACCCACCTGCTCATATCCTTTGTGCAATAGAATTCACACTGTTTATCCGTCAATGCTTTTTCAAAGCAGAATTCGCAATGTTCATGCCAAAAGTGCTGAATTTTTTCACCTTCAAAAAATTCGTATCCTTTATTTGTGCTTTCGACATAACTTTTTGCATATTGTTCAATCTTTTTGAAAAAACTGTTTTTATCTTCGTATGCGACTTTCCAAAACTCCGGGAAGGAAACCTTGTAAAGAGTTGCATTTGACAAAAACCGTTCTTGCCCATTCAATCACCAGTCAGTCATAGATTTACCTCCTTGGTAAATTCCGATTCATCGGTATTATTTTTTCTTATGATACTTCCAATCATTAACAGACAATTTGCCTGATAATGTTTTTCTGAGTTATCAGAATGACAAACCGGAATTAAATTTACCAAAAGCAGAATGGAACAACCGTTTTAATAATTAGCGCAAAAACAATGGAAATCCCCATCATACAAATTGTTTCCTTGACGGATTTTCGTAAAACAAGTATTCCAATCAGCAACATTAAAAGGTTCAGCCAAGAACGAATATCTATATAAAACATTCCATACACAAAAGCAGTGTTCACCAAAACTCCCAAAATGCCTGCGGAAAGAATAAGGGCAACCCAGCCTTTCCCTTTCGCATACCAGCACAAAAAGCCAAGAAACGGAGAGGCGATTGTATATGCAATCCAAATCATAGCATAGCTTCTTGGAAAGAAACCCGCCACAAAATTACAGTACAGATAATAGCTTGCAACAAATCCTACAAAAAACAGGAAAACATTCATTGCGGCTCTAAAAGGCGCATGACTGTATACAGCTATACAGACCGCAATCACGATCCACGGTGCAAAACCACCTAAGAAATTGTGAAAATCCAAGGCATTATCAATCGCTTGTAACAGGACCGGAAGATGCCCTTGCGTATAATCTAAGTATTTGGAAAATATTCCCATACAGATTCCCAAAAGTAAGATACCTATTGTAAGAATAATTTGCCTTTTGGTAGAATCTGATTTTTGAGGTACACGTATTTTATCTAAAAAATTCATTATTGCTCTCACAAAATTCTGATCTATCGATACAATTTTTTACTTATGATACTTTCCATTATTATTAATACTCAACGCCCGATAAATCTGCTCGGACACCACCACCCGCGCCAGCTGGTGCGGCAGGGTCATCTTTGAAATGGAGAGACAGAGATTAGAACACCGCTTTACCGATTCCGCCAGCCCGAACGAGCTTCCGATTATAAAATTGATAGTGCCGTAGCCCCGCAGAGCCGCCTGCTCCATGGTATCGGCAAGCTCAACGCTTGAAAGCTGCTTGCCCTCGATGCACATTGCTATGTTAAAGGTCGAACGCTGGTTGAGATAGGGCTGCATAAGCTTGGCTTCAACGTCGAGCGATAGGGATATCTCCTTCTCACCGGGCTTGTCCGAAAGCCGGGCTTCCGCCACCTCTATCACCTTGAAATTGACGTAAGCCCCGCAGCGCTTGGCGTATTCCGCGCAGGCATCCCGCCAGTAATCCTCTTTAAGCCTGCCCACGCAGACAATGTTAATGTTCATTAAAACGTCACCGCCATGCCTGTAGTTTCGATTGGTGCTATGTATAAAAGATAGTCCCGATTTTCCTTGAAATCCTCACCTAAAGCGCGCATAAGAGTGTTTTTCGCGATTTGCGGAGTGTTGTTCTCGCGGCTGAGATGCCCTAAAATTATCCGCGTAGTCCCGCCGGAGATAAGCTTTTTGACCTCGCCGGAGCTTGCCACATTGGATAAATGACCGTCGCCAGAGGCAATCCGCTGCTTTAAGGGATATGGATAGGGACCGGTTCGCAGCATGCGCTCGTCGTAATTCGATTCAAGAAGTACAAGCTCGCAGCCGGAAAGATTTGCGTCGATCTCCTCGGTTACGTGTCCAAGGTCGGTGCATACGCACATAGCCTTGCCGTCGGGAGTTTGGATTTTGTAGCCGACACTTTCAACGGCGTCGTGAGGGGTTTTAAAGGAGGTCACCGAAAAGTCGCCGACGACAGCCTCACTACCGACAGCCATTTCCTCAGCATAAGAGGATATGTGCCCGCCCTGCTCTAACCATTCAAGGGTTTTGGGCGAAGCGTATACCGGAATTTTGTAGTTCTTGGTGAATACACGCAGACCGGCAATGTGGTCGGAATGGTCATGAGTGACAAATACCGCCTTAACAGCTTCGGGGGATATTTCGTTCTGGATAAGGGCAGAGACAAGCTTTTTGCAGCTTGCACCCGCGTCAATCAAAATTCCCCCGGACGGCGACCCGATAAAACAGGAATTGCCGGAGCTGGAGGAAAATAAGGGATATACTCTTGCCAAAAAAACACGTCCTTTAAAATATATCAAACTTTCAAAAGCAAAGAACTAAAAGCTTTCGGTCCAGCCTTTCTCGAAAGGCTGGCAGGGTCTTGGGGCGGCGCCCC
>USEH01000154.1 GCA_900553675.1 uncultured Ruminococcus sp.
ATTCACCGTCAGCGATTACGCTGAAAAATCCTCTGCCGCAGAATACGCCGACATTGAACGCATCGTTTAGCAATCCGTCTTCGTACATTCTGTTATAGAAGTCTGAAGTCCTTCCAAGGCAAAGCTCCATAAGGATATTATAGACGATATATTTTTCAAGCTGTTCCTTTCCCGAATATGCAGGGAATTTCCAGCCGATATTGAACAGCGGGATTCCCACTTCCATTTTTGTCACAGTCTCACGCTTGGCAATACCCTCCGGCTCTTCGGGGAAGACCGATTGCAGCCCGACATCCTCGCAGGGCTTCAGCAGCCTGTCCGCGACCTCAAAGACCTCCTCTGCCTTACAGTTTCCCGCAACGCAGAGAACCATATTATTCAGGTTGTAGAAAGTGTTGTAGCAGCGATAGAGCAGGTCTGAGTTGATCTGCGCGATTGATTCAACCGTCCCCGCAACCTCTATACGAATCGGATGTTTCGAGTAAAGCGCGCGCAGAAGATTGAAATATCCCGCGCGGTAGGGGTTGTCCTCGCACATTCTGATTTCCTGACCGATTATCCCCTGCTCCTTGGCGACCGTCTCCTCGGTGAAATAGGGCTTCTGCACAAAGTCGAGCAGTATCGAAAGCGATTCCTTGAAATTGTCGGTGCAGCTGAACAGATAGACAGTTTTTCCGAAGGAGGTGTAGGCATTTCCGCTTGCGCCCGTCTTGGCGTAAAGCTCGAACACGTCGCTGTCCTCGTTTTCAAACAGCTTATGCTCTAAAAAGTGGGCTATGCCTTCGGGGACGGTTACAAAATCGTCCTCGTTCTTAGTCTTAAAGGTGGTGTTCACCGAGCCGTACTTGGTGCCGAAAAGGGCGTGGGCGGTGGAAAAGCCTTCCATCTCCATGACATATATCGAAAGCCCTGAGGGGTGCTTTACATAATAGTACTCCGCGCCTGTAAGCTCGTTTTTAACAAGCTTCGGTTCATATTTCACAAGGCTCACCTCCGTTTTTCAGGACGAACACGGTATCAAGCTTCATATCGCGGGCTAAAGCTGCGATATCCTCCCGCTTGACATTGTTCAGCCTTTGCGAGTATTCCTGCGGGGAAATTATCTCTCCGCGCTTTAAGCAGAGGTTGTACCAGCCGTCCAACGAGAACACCCTGTCCCCGACCGCCTTCATCCGCGAGGTGAGGGCAAGCTTTGCGCTGGCGATATCGTCGTCCGAAAAATCGCCGTCAGCCACAAGCGAAAGCTGGTTGACAATCTCTTTTTCGGCAAGTGCGATGTTTTTTTCTTCGACCGCGCTTACAACGAACATCGTCCCCTTTGGCTCGGAATACATCGCCGAGCAGAAGTAGCAAAGGCTCAGCTTCTCGCGGACGTTTGCAAACAGCTTTGAAAAGGGCGCGCCGCCATATATCGTGCTCATAACCTGAGCGGTGTAAATATCGTGAATTTGCGGCTTGAACGCCAGCACAAGGTTAGCCTGCGCTACGTTCATCAGCTTTTCCACCTGCGCGGGCGTCTGCTTGCACCTGCTGTAGCTTATATATGCAGGGCTTTTCCTGATTTTACCGTCTGCAAACCGTTCAAAAAAGGGCGCAAGCCTTTTATAGTCCCCGCAGCCGCAGAAGGATATTTCAACCTTGGCAGTCTCCAAAAGCCTTTTGTAGACCTCATACGCTTCACGCGGGGTTATTTTTTCGACGTCCGCGCGCGTGCCGTAGTACTTCTCCGCGCTCGGCTCCCCGTGATACACCGTTTCATACGCGAGGTTGAGGGCATAGGATATCTTGTCATTGATTTCGCCGTCTATCGCGTCTAAAAGGTCGTTTCTGCGCATTTCAAACTCGGTTTTGGCAAAGCCGCCGTTCTCAATCGCGGGGCTGAAGATACAGTCGTTGAGAAGTCCGCAAGCCTGCGCAGATATATCCTCGCCGTTGAGGGCAAAGCTGTCGTCGAGATAATCCACCGAAAAGGCTATCTCGTATATATCGCCCTTCTGGTCGGACGAGCCCGACACCGAGGTGCCGTAAAGCGCGCTGAGTCTTTGGGAAAACTCCTTGCCGGTGGGATATTTTTCGCAGCAGGAGGATATCACCGCGGGGATAAGTGCTAAAGCCGCAGCGTCGCGGCGGTTGAATCCTGTCAGAAATCTGACTGTTATTGCGTTTGATTTGAACTTGCCGTCGTGTATTGTCAGCAGGGACACGCCCTTGGAAAGCTCTTTATATTGATATTCGGGTTGCAATAGCTCAGCCGTCCTTTCGTTTTGCTCATTTAATATCTATTTATTGTACCACATATCAGCGCATTATGCAAGTGGTGAGCTTATAGTTTTGCGTATAACTTATTTTTTCAAAGCTTGTATATTCTTACTTGACAGCCATTCTACTTTATGTTAGACTAAAGGTGTACATCAGGTTTACAGGCAATCCGGTCTTTTAAAAAAACGAAAGGAGTCGCACATGAAAAAACTACTATCCATCCTGCTGATAGCCGTAATACTCACCTCCTGCTCCGCGTATGATGTCAGCATAACCTCGCTCAGTGAAAAAGACTCGATATATGACCTTGGCATCGACGCTCACTATAAAGGCGGCAAGGTCGAGGAGGAGTGGCACAGGCTTCACTCAGCCGACTTTAACGAAGCCGCCAAGGACTTTGGTACTTCTTCGGCTACGTCACCTCGATAGAATCGGAGGACGACCGCCTTATGGTAACGGTCGAAAACTACGGCGACAACATTAAAAGCGGCGCCTACAGATTTCCTGTTTACGATTCAACACCGATTGTAAAATATCATTTCTCTTACATGGAGCCGTCAAAACTCTATGTCGGCTTGATGGTAGTATTCGTCTATCACGACTACAGCCCAAGCGACGCCGGAAATAAAGTCAACGACGTTATTGCCTACACCGTCAGAATTATGAACAACGAAAAAATCTCCTACCTGCCCGAAGACATGAATTTTGTCATGACCGGCAATGATATGGACGTTGATACCCCCGTGGAAGCTGAAATCGGCGCAGAGCCCATACCTCTTTGCTCGCGTTCGGGCGCAAGGGTCGCCCCGACATCTGCAAGCAGCCGCACTCTTTCGGAAAAGGAAATAGCCAAGCTCAGCCCGTCGGAGTTTAAAGAGTGGTACGAGGGCAAGCTTGCGGAGTATCTTGAAAAGAACAAAGGCGTAGTCTTCTGCTTCTGCTATGTCGCTGATTATGAAGAATTCGACGGCAAAACCTACATAGATATTACAAACAAGGACGGCACAAGCATTGATGCCGATTCGCTCCATCTCAGAGTTTTCGACTCCACCGTAATCTCAAAGGAGGGCAAAGCGCTTAAGCCGAGCGATTTGAAGATCGGGCAGAAGGTGGTTATTGCCTATTATGTCTGGGATCTCGAAGGCTCCAATCAGGCACTTTATCGCGTTGAGATTCTTGACACAAAGGACAAGCCCGACCCGCTCCCCGAAGGCGTTGTAATCGACGCAATGGATATCCCCGTAGATAACAGTGCTGACGATATCCCTGTAGATAACGGCGACATTCCCATAGACGACTGAAAATCCGCACAGAATCCCGAATAGCGCAAAACAGCAGGCTCCGAAAATCGGGGGTCTGCTGTTATTTTTGTTTCCAGAATTTATAGCAATCCTGCATAAAGCCGGCTACATCCGCGCCGTAAGCCGTGGCAAGCTCGCTGCTTTTCAAAACCTTTGCCGTGCCGCCGTCGGCAAGCTTTTCGCCGCCGCTCATGAGGACAGTCCTTTCAAAAAGCATGGGTATCAGCGAGATCTCGTGGATCACCCCAACAACGCTCCTGCGATTGTCCTCCGCCGCCCACTCCTTTATCAGTTTGATAAGGGATATCTGCGCGGAGATGTCGAGGTGGTTGGTGGGCTCGTCTAAAAGGATTATCTGCGGCTCCTGATTAAAGGTTCGGGCAAGCATTGTACGCTGCAGCTGCCCGCCCGAAAGCTCGGTTATGGGCTTGTCTTTAATGCTTAAAAGACCCAGCCGTTCAAGGCAGGAAAGCGTGGCTTGCGAGTCTTTTCTGCTTTCGGAGAACGCTCCCTTCTGCTTTAAGTATCTGCCCATAGCAACGGTGTCGTAGACGGTGTATCCGAAATACACCGAGGATATCTGCGAAAACATGGCGACCTTGCCCGAAAGCTCTCGCCTTGACATTGAGGATATCTCCCATCCGTCGATTTTTGCGCTGCCGTTATACGCAAGCATACCCGATATCGCGCGCAGGAGGGTTGTTTTTCCGCAGCCGTTGGGTCCTGAAATGCAGAGCTTTTCGCCCTCATGCACGGTCATGCCGAAGCTTTTTACTATATCCCCGCTGCCGTAGCCGCAGGAAAGATTTGTTATTTCAAGCACTCTGCCGCCTCCTCGAAAAATACACAAGCGCGAAGAAGGGCGCGCCGATGAAAGCCGTCACCGCGCCTACGGGAAGCTCGGTGCTTGGGATAAGCATTCTTGCCGCAAGGTCGGCTATCACCATAAAGCTTCCGCCGATAAGAGCTGTCAGCGGGATAAGGTATTTGTGCCGCGGCGAAAACAGCCTTCTTGCAACGTGCGGCGCTATCAGGTCGATAAACCCTATCACCCCCGCAAAGGACACCGCAGTTCCTGTGAGAACCGCAGTAATGGCAAGCAGAAGCCACTTTACTTTAGCGGCGTTCACCCCGACCGACATTGCGGATTCGTCCCCGAAGGAAAGTATGTCCAGCTCGCGGCTGAAAAGCATTACGGCGGCTATTCCTATAACCGTCACGACAAGCATAACTCCAACGGAGTCCCACCCCTTTGAGGCGAACGAGCCCTGCTGCCACCTTATAAGCAGGGTCATTTTTTCTCGGTCGAGTCCCGAAACAAAGGTGAACACCGCCGAAAGGAAGAGCGAAAGCACCATTCCCAGAAGCACTATGGTGTTCGAGCCGAAGTTTTTGTCGATTCTCAGGCACAGGGTTATGCAGACAACTACCGTCAGCACCCCGAAAAGAGTTCCCGCAGCAGCCAAGCTCCACCTGCCCGCAAAGGGAAGGCTTACGCCGCAGACGGTTACAATCGCCGCTCCCACCGACGCTCCCGACAACACGCCCAGCGTATACGGCGAGGCAAGCGGGTTGTGAAGCACCG
>USEH01000155.1 GCA_900553675.1 uncultured Ruminococcus sp.
CCAAAGCAGGAAATGAGCTTCCGCAGTCGACGGATATGCTTTTCTTTATTACCATGTCGGCAAAGCGTATGCAGTCATCCCTGACGCTCAGCTGCGCCCCCATGATTTTAAGCGCGTTTATCAGGCGGGAGACGTTTTCGGTCATTCCAACGCCTTTTATAACCGAGGAAGGCTTTGAAAGCGCGCCGCAGACCAGAAATCTTAGCGCTTCCTCCTCGGATGGCACAGCCCTGAAGGTTCCGCAAAGCTTTGCCGGTGTTATTATCAAATCCATATTTCCTCTATTTATGAGTGCTTTTTAAAGCTTTTTAATCTTGGCATAGTTTGCCATTATCTTTTTGGTTCCTACCTTTTCAAAGGCTATTTCAAGCATGGTGTCGTTAGACATAGCAGTGGCTTTCAGCACCGTTCCCTCTCCGAATATATTGTGATATACCCTTTCGCCAACCGTAAAGCTCTGAGCTGACGACGCTGCGCCGGTCGAAGGACGCGAAGCTTTGAGACTAGCCATCTGAGAAGCAAACGGCGATGCCGACGGCTCGTGTCTGCGCTCGGTCTTTACAAGGTCAACCGCAGTTCTTTCGGACTGTTTATCCACCGTTTCGGCGGGCAGCTCGGAAATGAATCTCGACGGCTTATTAAAGCTTGTCGAGCCGAAAAGCATTCTCTGCTGAGCTGAGCTGAGATAAAGCCGCTTTCTCGCCCTTGTTATGGCAACGTATGCCAAGCGCCTTTCCTCCTCGATATCCGCCTCGGAATCAAGGCTGCGCGAGCTTGGGAAGATGTTTTCCTCCATTCCCACAACAAACACATTGTCAAATTCCAGACCCTTTGCGGCGTGAACGGTCATTAAAACAACGCAGTCGTCCTCGGGGTTCATTTCGTCAAGGTCGGTATACAGGGCGATTTCCTCCAAAAATCCGGAAAGTGAAGGCTCTTCGGCGTCCTGATAGTAGTTCATCATGGTGGATTTCAGCTCGTTGATGTTTTCAAGCCTTGCCGCGCCTTCCTCGCCCAGCGACTGCATATACATCTGATATCCCGATTTCTCCATAAGCTCGTCCAGCAGCTCCGGAAGCGGGATAATGGCGGAATGTTCGCGGAGCTCGTCGAACATCTCGGCAAGCTGAGTAAGCTTTAGGCTTGTGCGCGATAGCATGGGTATATCCTGAGCGGTGCGCATTATCTGCAATGGTGATTCGCCGAGATTGCCCGATATCTGCTCCAAAAGGTCAACGCTCGCCGCACCTATTCCCCTTTTCGGCTCGTTTATAATTCTTTTCAACCTTAAAATATCGTTTTCGTTGTTTATGACTGACAGGTAGGAAATGATGTCCTTAATTTCCTTGCGCTCGTAGAACTTGACTCCTCCGAAAACTCTATAAGGGATTCCGCTTGCCATAAGCGCGTGTTCAACGGCATTAGACTGGGCGTTCATTCTGTAAAGGACTGCGTTTGCGGAATACTTTCCGCCTGCCTTTACAGAAGACAGTATCTTCTCAGCAACAAATCTTGCCTCGCCCTGCTCGGTGGAGGCGCGGTACAAAACCACCTTCTCGCCGTCGCCTGCGTCTGTCCACAGGCTTTTGCCCTTTCTGCCCTTGTTGTTTTTTATTACCTCGTTTGCACTGGTAAGGATATTCTGGGTGGAGCGGTAGTTCTGCTCCAGCCTTATAACCTTGGCGTTTTCATACTGATTCTCAAAGGAGAGAATATTTTCGATTGTTGCCCCGCGGAATTTGTAGATACTCTGATCGTCGTCTCCGACTACGCAGATATTTTTGCGCTTTCTTGACAGCAGCGCAACCAGCTTATACTGCACCATGTTGGTGTCCTGATACTCGTCCACAAGGATGTATTTATATAGGTTGCTGTAGTGATCCAGAACGTCGGGGAACTCTTCAAAAAGCTTGACGGTTAGGGATATTATATCGTCGAAATCGACGGCGTTGGCGTTCTGCAAACGCTTCTGATAAGCTTCGTAAACCTTTGCAATAGTCTGCTTGCGATAATCGCCGAAGGCAAGGCGGGTATATTCTTCCGGATCAACCTCCGCTTCCTTGGAATGGGATATCTCGCCCAATACAAGCTTTGGCGGGAACATCTTGTCTGATATATTCATGTCCGAAAGACAGGTTTTTATCAGTCTCTGCGAATCGTCGGTATCATATATGGTAAAGTTCGAGGCATAGCCGAGCTTTTCAATCTCCCTGCGCAGAATCCTTACGCAGGCGGAATGGAATGTGGCTGCGGTTATGCCGCTTGATGAATCGCCCAGCATTTTTTCAAGCCTTTCCTTAAGCTCCCCTGCTGCCTTGTTGGTAAACGTTATTGCAAGGATGTTATACGGCTTAACGCAGTCAACTGCCACTATCGAGCGAAGACGTTCGGAATCGTCGGTAAGACCGTTGGCGTAGTCGGACAAAAACCTTTCATCCTCCGGAGTGGTGCCAGCATACCGTGATGTATCGTTATAAGCGTTGCCGAAGTACACCATATTTGCAACGCGGTTTACCAAAACGGTAGTCTTGCCGCTTCCCGCTCCCGCAAGGATAAGCACGGGACCGTTGACGGTGAAAACAGCCTCCCTCTGCATATCGTTCAGCCGGGAAAAATATTTTGAAAGCGCACGGCGCTTGAGTGCAAGAAATTCATTGTCTGTCATAAATCTATCTCCAAAACTACATAATAATCTATATAATTATATCATGAATCGAACAAAAATGAAATAGATTGAGTAAAATTTCTTTAAGATTTTTATTAAATTTTATTTTTGTGTAGACAACTGCCTATATTTTGGTGTATACTTATAAATAGCGTATTCCCTTTGAAAGGACTGATAGCTTTGAGAGTCTTCTCAGACAAAAAATACAATAAAATCTTCACTTACTGCTTTGCGTTCATTATTCTCACGCTTATAATAGTGCTTATAATGTTCCAGTGGGATTCGGTAAGCAGTCTTTCGTCCAACCTGCTGAGGATATTCGCCCCTGTTATATGGGGAGCGGTGCTGGCGTTCGTAATGAACCCGATAACCAAGAACGTTGAAAAATTTCTGGGACGATTCCTTTTCCGAAAAAAGCCGCGTCCCAGGGCGGGGCGAGCAATCGGAATAGTTGTGGCTTCGGTTTTCATCATCGCGGTCATCGCGGCGATAATTCTATCGGTAATCCCTGAACTGATATCCAACATCCCCGGAATATACGACGGTCTTGTAAACGACGTTCTGCCAGCCGCCGAAAAGTGGGTTGCAAAGCTTTTGGACGACAACCCCAGCATTGCTGAGATAGTCACCAATGAGCTGGACAATATTTCGGCTACGATAAGCAAAATAGCTTCAAGCCTTGTCCCTCAGCTCACAAGCTTACTCACAAGTCTTTTGGACTTTGCAAATTCGGTCAAGAATTTCATATTCGGATTTATCCTTGCAATATACTTCCTTTCGAGCAAGGAAGCTTTGCAGGCTCAGGCTAAAAAGCTGATAGTCGCACTGTTCAGCGAGAGGACATATCACAAAATCTTTACCATAACCTCCTCAACAAACACCGCTCTTTTAAGCTTTATATACGGAAAGATAATCGACTCCTTTATTATAGGCTGCATATGCGCGGTTTGCATGCTGATATTCAGGATGCCATACGTAATGATAATCTCGATTATCATAGGCATAACAAACATCATCCCTGTATTCGGACCGTTTATCGGAGCCATCCCCTCGGCAGTGCTTGTGCTTATTGCAGAGCCCGGCAAGGTCATCTGGTTCCTGCTGTTCGTGGTTGCCCTTCAGCAGCTTGACGGCAACATCATCGGTCCAAAGGTTTTAGGCAACAAAATCGGGCTTTCATCCTTCTGGGTGCTGTTCTCCATCCTTGTATGCGGAAGCCTGTTCGGAATCGTTGGCATGATAATCGGTGTGCCGCTGTTTGCGGTAATGTTCGACATCATCACCGCGATAGTGGATTCCCGCCTGAAGTCAAAGAATATGCCCACCGACAAGGAATACTACTCTATGCCCGGGGTAAACATAGGCACGGTGACCGACTCTCCACCGCTGGATATCGTTGAAGAGCCGGAGATAGAAGCCAAGCCGGACATCAAGAAAAAGTAAACAGATTAAAACCGCAGTACAGATTTACTCAGTACTGCGGTTAATTTATTATGTATCTGCTCAGCGCAATATCATAATGCCCTTCATATACTTCGATTCGTTGTGGAACTTGTAGATGATGTTCTTTTCCTCCTCGGTGCAGCCTATCAGCAGCTTGATCTCGGAATCGCGCTTATTTAAATCGACTATGCACATAACAGCATCTATCCTTTTTTCGCCTGTTCCCACCCAGATGTCTATCCCCTCGCAGTCCATGGAGGATGTGCTTTTTAGGTATCCGTAATCGACCTGATATATTATAGCGGGATATCTTGGATGCGTGCTTCCCTTGGGACGGTCTATTACAATTCCCGAGCCTACGACAAGCTCATCCAGTGCTTGCCAGAATTCATTGTCAAATCTGTTCATAACGTCCTGCTGAAGCTGTGCGTCTGCCTAAAGGCAGTATGTTATATCCCGCCCTGCTCAGGCATTTCAACGCCCGTGCTTCGTTCTTTTTCTTTACAAAAATGTAATCGGTGTAGAATGTTGAAACCACAAATATGCTGATTTTCTCCTCTGCCAAAAGCGTGGATATTTGCGCAAGTACGCCTATGAGTGATAAATCCAGAACTCCATCTATCCGCAAACCACGCCAGCCGTCATCTCGCTCAACAATATTTCTTGGGACATCTACTGTTCTGCATACAAGCGAGATTTCATTCTCTGCATTACCCACAAAGCAATATTCCGCTTCGTAATTAACTGTTGATATGTTCGTAAGCTTGCACACCGTGAAATTGCCAGATATTCTCCTTATGTCCATAGTTGACTCCTTAATTATTTTTCATTGTTTGACTGTCTCTTATATAAGCCACCAACAAAAGCGGGATTATAACACTAAAAAAATTTATAAAAAAACAGAAAAAATTTTTAAAAACCTATTGACAAATCAGATTATAAGTATTATAATACATAATCGTGGCACGGATAAATCGTGTCAAGGGGTTGCTGATATAGCTCAGTCGGTAGAGCGCATCCTTGGTAAGGA
>USEH01000156.1 GCA_900553675.1 uncultured Ruminococcus sp.
CCTTTCGAGAAAGGCCGGCTCTAAAGCTTTTAATTCTTTTTTATTACTACATCCAATAAAATACAATCCAAAAAGGAGAAATAAAAAATGGACAGAATGGAATCACTGCGCCGCACACACTATTGTGCGGAAATACCGCTGACCCCCTGCGAGGTTGTCGTCGGCGGGTTCGCACAGAAAGTACGCAACCTCGGCAACCTTATATTTATCGACCTCCGCGACCGCACCGGAATAGTCCAGCTCGCTTTCGGCGACGATACCGACCCTGCCGTGTTTGAAAAGGCTGCAACCGTCCGCAACGAATACGTCCTGATGGCAAAGGGTATGGTCACCCCGCGAGAGAGCGTCAACACCGAGATCAGAACAGGAACGGTTGAAATCCGCGTCACCGAGCTGAAAATTCTTTCCAAGGCTCAGACAATCCCGTTTGAAATCACCAACTCCGAAAAGGTCAACGATGAGCTTAAGCTGAAATACCGCTACCTCGACCTGCGCACCCCCAAGCTCACCAAAAACATTATGATGCGCCACGATATCGCACGCGTCACCCGCCAGTACTTCTATGAAAACGGCTTTCTGGAGATAGAAACCCCCATGATGATCCGCTCCACCCCCGAAGGCGCGAGGGACTATCTGGTTCCGTCCAGAATCCATGCAGGAAAGTTCTACGCCCTGCCGCAGTCGCCCCAGATATACAAGCAGCTGCTTATGGTTGCGGGCTTCGACCGCTATATCCAGCTTGCCCGCTGCTTCCGCGATGAGGATTTGCGCGCCGACCGCCAGCCCGAGTTTACTCAGATAGATATGGAGATGTCCTTTGTAGACGTCGAGGATATCCTCGATATCGGTGAGGGGCTTATGAAGAGACTGTTTAAGGAAATCAAGGGAATAGACATACAAACTCCCATCCCGCGCATGACCTTTGCCGACGCTATGAACCGCTACGGCTCGGACAAGCCCGACACCCGCTTTGGTATGGAGATTGTGGATATCAGCGAGGCGGTCAGAGACGTTGACTTTGTGGTATTCAAATCCGCTCTTGAAGCCGGCGGCTCGGTTCGCGCAATAGTCATCAAAAACGGCTCGGCTGTGTACACCCGCAAGGAGATAGACAAGCTTACCGAACACGCCAAGGGCATAGGCGCAAAGGGTCTTGCATATGTAAGATGGCTGGACGACGCTCCGAACTGCTCGTTTGCAAAATTCCTGCACGAAGGCGAGCTTGAAGCAATACTGACCGCTGCGGGAGCCGAAAAGGGAGACGTTGTGCTTATCGCAGCAGACAAGGACAAGGTTGTGCTGCCTGTTCTGGGAGCTTTAAGACTTATCGCTGCAAAGAAGATGGATATTATCCCCAAGGATAAGTATAACCTGCTGTGGATAGTTGAGTTCCCGTTCTTTGAGTACAACGACGAGACAGGTCACTGGGACGCTATGCACCACCCCTTCACCATGCCGCTGGACGAGTGCCTTGACTATATCGACACAGACCCAGGCAACGTGCGTGCAAAGTGCTACGACCTTGTATTAAACGGCACCGAGCTTTGCTCCGGCTCGATGAGAATCACCGACTGCGAGCTGCAAAACCACATGTTCCGCCTGCTGGGTCTTACCGACGAGGAAATTGAAGCCAAATTCGGATTCTTGGTAGAGGCATACAAGTACGGCGCACCGCCGCACGGCGGCTTAGGTCTGGGTCTTGACAGACTTTCGATGATATTCGCGGGTGCCGACAACCTGCGCGATGTTCTTGCCTTCCCCAAGGTTCAGAACGCCAGCGAGCTTATGTCGAGCTGCCCTGCCAAGGTGGACGATGTTCAGCTTACAGACCTGCATATTGCGGTTACCGAACAAAGCTGACAATCCAATCCTTGTAATCGTCGTTCCTTTGTTTTGCCGTCGCAAGCGTTTCACTACGCGAAACGCGGTTTACTCCGTTGTTGACTTCTGTTTTGAGAGATGTGCAGATTCCTGCATATCTCTCTTCTTTTGACTGCTGTTTTTGGAGGACGGCTTGTGTCCTGATGCGCCATTACCCCTGCCAAAGATGAAAGGTGCAAAACTAAAATGCCACAGTAAGGAAACAAAAAATTCACGGCGATTTTTTTGCGGCAAAATTTGCGTCATTATTTTGCGGCAAAAATTTGCGGCAATTTTTTGCGTTTACCTATTGACAAATTCCGCGGAATGGTATATAATATCTTCTGTAAAGTTTTGCGGCTTTACACTCAAAACAAGATTTAGTGTTCTTTTCAGTAAAGCGAAGGTGGATATTGTGGCAAAGGATCTTAAATTCTCAGCTCTATTAGATGTTTACGGCGACATGCTGACCGAAAAGCAGCGTGATATGCTTGACTTATACTACAATAGCGACCTTTCCCTTTCCGAAATCGCTCAGGACGAGGGGATATCCCGCCAGGGCGTGAGGGACAGCATAAAGCGCGGCGAAGAAGCTCTTTTAGAGATGGACGAAAAGATAGGCGTTATGGATATAGTCGAAAACTGCAACACCCTTATGCGCCATGTAAGCTCGCACTGCGATGAAATAATAGGTGACTGCAAAACATATACTACCACAAAAAGCGTTATAGAAAAGCTCGAAGCAATTAAATCAAGCATTTCCGGCGCTTCGCTGCTAACAAGAAAGAATCCCACCAGAAAGGACTAAGCATATAAATGGCGTTTGAAGGATTAAGCGAAAAGCTTGCAAACGTTTTCAAGCGGCTAAAGTCGCACGGCAGACTTACCGAGGCAGACGTTAAGGCTTCGATGAAGGAAATCCGCATGGCTCTTTTAGAGGCGGATGTAAGCTATAAGGTCGTAAAGGACTTTGTGGCAAAGGTTTCGGAAAGATGCGTCGGCGCGGACGTTTTGGAAAGCCTGACCCCTGCCCAGCAGGTTGTTAAAATCGTCCACGAGGAGCTTATTAAGCTGATGGGCGAATCAAACAGCAAAATAAACTTTCCCGCAAAGCCGCCCTGCGTTATCATGATGTGCGGACTTCAGGGCTCAGGTAAAACCACCCACGCAGCAAAGCTTGCAAAGTATTTCAAATCGCAGGAAAAGCGCCCGCTGCTGGTCGCGCTTGATATATACCGTCCGGCGGCTATAAAGCAGCTTGAAATCGTCGGCGAGAAGGCGGGGGTTCCCGTTTTTGAGATGGGTCAGTCCGACCCGAGAAAAACTGCCAAGGCAGCTCTTGCCCACGCCAAAGACTACGGCAACGACATTGTTATACTCGACACCGCAGGTCGCTTGCAGATAGACGAGGAGCTTATGAACGAGCTTCGCGACATCAGGGAGATAGCTCAGCCCAGCGAAATAATGCTGGTTATCGACGCTATGACCGGTCAGGAAGCGGTAAACGTTGCTAAAAGCTTCGACGAAGCCATGAATATCGACAGCGTAATACTTACCAAGCTTGATTCGGACACCCGCGGCGGCGCGGCACTTTCGGTCCTCGCGGCTACAGGCAAGCCCATCAAATTTGTGGGCATGGGCGAAAAGCTTGACGAGTTTGAGCCGTTCCATCCCGAACGCATGGCTTCAAGAATCCTCGGAATGGGCGATGTTCTGACGCTTATAGAAAAGGCGCAGAACACAATAGATGAAAAGGAAGCCGAAAAGCTTGCGGACAAGATGATGGAAGGCTCGTTCGACATGAACGACCTTCTGGATCAGATGCAGCAGATCAAAAAGATGGGCTCGATAAAGTCGCTTATAAAGATGATTCCGGGTGCCAACAAGATTGACGAAAGCGCCATCGACGAGCGTCAGCCCATAAGAACCGAAGCAATGATCCTTTCGATGACCCCGCAGGAGCGTGCACATCCATCCATCATAAATCCCAAGCGCAAGCGCAGGATAGCCGCCGGAAGCGGCACGCGGGTGGAGGATGTAAACCGCCTGTTAAAGCAGTACGAGCAGATGCGCGACATGATGAAAAAGCTCGGCAAGGCAGGAAACGGCAAGGGCAAAGGCAAAAAGGGCAGAATGCCGAATCTTCCGCCTGAGCTGATGAACCAGCTTAAGGGGATGTAACCAAGCTGAGCGGTCAGCACGTACAAATCCCGCAAAAACAGTCGTTAACCTCGATATAAAGGTTAATATATAAACAAATTCATTTAGGTGGTGAAATAGACATGGCAGTAAAAATCAGACTCAGAAGAATCGGTGCCAAGAAGGATCCCTTCTACAGAATAGTTGTAGCCGATTCGAGATATCCCAGAGACGGTCGTTTTATCGAAGAGATCGGCTACTATGACCCCACTGTTGAGCCTTCCGTTCTGAAGGTCGACGCAGAAAAGGCAAAGAAGTGGATCGCTAACGGCGCTCAGCCCACCGATACCGTTAAGGCTATCTTCAAGAAGAACGGCGTTATCTGATTTAAGAGGCTTTTTTCAGCAGGGCGGTCACTGCGGAAGAATTATCCCGGTCGCTCGCCTTGCTGATAATCAGAAAGCCGGCGAGCAAACCGCGATTCGGTAATATCGGTTCAAGAATCGCATATCAAAAAATAGCCTATGCGCAGCGCATATCACAAAACAAACTATGCGCAGAGCATATCAAAAAAGAAACCCATGCGCAGTCGGAAAACGGCTGGCGCAGTATACTATTAAAAGGAAAGATAAACATGAAAGAACTTTTGAAAACAATTGCGGCAGAGCTTGTTGAAGACAAGGACGCCGTTGAAATAACCTGCGACGAACCCAACGAAGACGGAGTTATTGTGTATCATCTGCACGTTGCTCCCGACGACATGGGAAGAGTTATCGGCAAGCAGGGAAGAATAGCCAAGGCTATCCGCACTCTTATGAGAGCCGGAGCTGCAAGAGTCAACGAGAAGATTATGGTTGAGATTGACTGAGCAGGCAGCCGAATGAATTGATTGAAAAACAGCCTTTTTATGGGCTGTTTTTTGTAGGCTAAGCAGACGGCTCAAACTTCGCTATCGCCGGACTTTTGCTTAGTCGTTTTAGTGCTTTGTGCGTTCCCATCGGGCGCGCCCCGACTATAGTGTTCTATCGCAGTTCCTTCGGGAGTCGCAGTACGTGCGGGCGGAGGCTGATGCGCCATGGGCGCATTAGCGGCAAAGCCGCTTAGGACGCGAAGCGTCCCAGC
>USEH01000157.1 GCA_900553675.1 uncultured Ruminococcus sp.
ATGTTCCTGAGCAAGCCCTGCAACGTGTCCGACTACGGCATGATCTACGCCGGCGCTCAGAAGAATATGGGTCCTGCGGGTCTTACCGTTGTCATCATCCGCGAGGATCTTGTAGGCAATGCCATGGATATCACCCCCACCATGTTCAACTACAAGACCCATGTCGACAACGGCTCGATGTACAACACTCCTCCGACATACGGAATATATATCCTCGGTCTGGTTCTCGACTGGATAAAGGATAAGGGCGGACTTACGGCTATGGCAGACATCAACAAGAAAAAGGCTGAGCTTTTGTATAATACTTTAGATAACTCCAAGCTCTTCAAGCCCACTGTTCAGGGCAAGGATCGCTCGCTTATGAACGTTCCCTTCGTAACCGGAAGCGACGAGCTGGACGCCAAGTTTGTCTCCGAAGCCAAGAAGGCAGGATTTATCAACATCAAGGGTCACCGCACCGTTGGCGGAATGAGAGCTTCCATCTACAACGCAATGCCTTACGAGGGCGTTGAAAAGCTCTGCGAATTTATAAGAAAGTTTGAGGCTGAAAATGTATAATATTTTAACTCTTAATAAAATTGCCGCAGTCGGCACCGACAATTTCAATAAAGCTTACTATAACGTTGCAGATAACGTTGCCAATCCCGACGCTATAATGGTTCGTTCGGCAAATATGCTGGATTACGAGTTCAACCCCGAGCTTCTGGCTATTGCCAGAGCCGGAGCGGGCGTTAACAATATCCCGATAGACCGTTGCTCAGAGGCAGGTATCTGCGTGTTCAACACTCCCGGCGCAAACGCAAACGCCGTTAAGGAGCTTGTTATAGCGGGTATGCTTTTGGCTTCAAGAAAGGTTGCCAACGCCATCGACTGGGCTAAGACCCTTAAGGGTCAGGGCACAGAGGTCGGAAAGCTCGTCGAAAAAGGAAAGAGCCAGTTTGTAGGTCCCGAAATCATGGGCAAGACCCTTGGTATCGTGGGCTTGGGAGCTATCGGCGTAAAGGTAGCCAACACCGCCCTGTCTCTCGGCATGAAGGTTGTCGGATACGACCCCTTCCTTTCCGTAACTGCTGCTTTAGGCTTAAAGCCGGGCGTAAAGGTTGTTAAAACCCTGCCGGAGGTTTATGCCGAGGCTGACTATCTCACCCTCCACCTTCCCTGCAACGCCGAAACCAAAAACACCGTCTGCGCCGATTCCTTGGCAAAGATGAAGGACGGCGTAAGGATTCTTAACTTTGCAAGAGGAGAGCTTGTAAACTCTGCCGATATAGTAGCTGCACTTGCTTCGGGCAAGGTTGCGGCATACGTCACCGACTTCCCGTCTGACGAGGTTATCGGGGTAGACGGAGTTACCGCAATCCCCCACCTTGGTGCTTCCACCCCCGAATCGGAGGACAACTGTGCTTACATGGCTGCAATCGAGCTTATCGACTATATCGAAACCGGGAAGGTTCACAACTCGGTAAACCTTCCCGACTGCGAGCTTGCAAAGACTGCCGACCATCTGGTATGCGTTATCCATAAGAATGTTCCCACCATGTTCTCTCAGGTAACAGCGATAATTTCCGGCACAGGCGCAAATATCGAAAGCGTTGCTTCCAAGTCCAAGAAGGACTGGGCATACACCATGCTTGACGTCACCGGCGACGTTAAGGCCGCCTGCAAGGACATTGAAGCTATCGATGGCGTTGTTAAGGTAAGAGTGCTGTAAAGTGATGCACTCGCTACGCGAGCGTGATTCGCTTCGCTGGTGATAAGTGATACACGCCTGACGGCGCGTTAAGGTATCGCCTAACGGCGATGGAATAAAAATGCGTTGGCAGATTTTATCTGCCAATGCATTTTAATTTCTCTAAAATCCGTCGGCGTAAGCCGACTCCTCATCGCGCCATCAGGCGTGTATCACTACGAGCTCAGCGAGTGCATCACCAGCGAAGCGAATCACTTGCGGCGTCAGCCGCAGCATAACTCAATACTTTGCCGTTTCTCCGGGTTTAACGCTGATAACCTCATCCGACCGATACCAGTCGCCCTTTGCAAGCCAGATTTCCTTTGCGGTTGGGTTGTAAACCATCCTTGTTTCGGGACTTACCGAGTATTCAAGTGCCTGATATGCCTTGTGATATTCGCATATCTCAATATTTGTCGCAAACCAGAGCTGCTCTCTGTGTTCGTTCATAAACTTCAAGAAGTTTTCGATTACCTCCCAGTTGTTGTCGTTGCGGAACTCGGCGGTGTGTCCCCAAAGATAGAACATACGCGGGTCGTCGGTGTCCATATCGACAAACTTCTGAGCCAGCTCCATAAGCTTGGGGCTTTTGTGATGTGCGGTTGCAAAAAGCCTCAGCCAGTCCTCGGGCATGCCAAAATCCTCGCGGCAGCAGACGGTGCGGCAATACTTGATACCGTTTCTGCGCAGCGCTTCGACCGCCGTATCGTTATAAGAGCCGTAGGGGTAAGCCGCCCCGCGGACTACAATTCCATACTGCGCTTCGAGATTGGCACGGTCGGCTGAAATCTCATAGTTAAGCTCGGCTTCGGTAAGACGGGTGAAATCTCTGTGTTCAAGACCGTGAACCGCTATTTCAACGCCGTGAGCCTTGTACTCCTTGAGGGCTTCGGTTTTGGTCATTCTCGGCCATCCGCCGTCCGGCTGGGTGCCCTCCTCGCGGTAAAGCCCCGAGCTTACGTTGAATGTTCCTTTAACTCCGTACCTGTCCATAAGCTCCATCAGACGGATATCGTCGAACAAGCCGTCGTCGTAGCTAAGTGTGACAGCCTTTTTAAGACCGCCCGGAAAACGCATTTTCAGCATGATATTATCCTCCCAAAAAATTTATTGACAATCAAATTAATATCGGATATTATAAGTATACAATATCGGGAAGATTTTTTCAACAGAAATTTCAGCTTTTGTTGATATTTTAAGAGGTGCATTATGCAGGATCTGATAAATATATTCGACACTCACTCACATTACGACGACCCGCGCTTCGACGGCGTGCGCGAGGAGCTTGTAGCCTCCCTTTTCGACAGGGGAATAAGCGGGATAATTCACGCCGCCGTGGACTTCAAATCATCCGAATACGGCACTGCCGCCGCAAAAAGCTATGAAAAATATTACGCCGCAGTGGGAATCCATCCCGAAAACCTCTACGACGCGCAGGGGGATTATATAAATCGGCTGAGGGAAGCAGCACTGTCATGCAAAAAGGTGGTGGCAATAGGGGAGATAGGTCTTGACTATCACTATGAGGGCTACGACCGCGAGGCACAGATTAAAGTCTTCCGCGAGCAGATTGTGCTTGCCAACGAGCTTAGCCTGCCGATAATAGTCCACTGCCGCGACGCCGTGGGCGACTGCATGGATATCCTGCGCGAGCTTAAGCCCAAAGGGGTAATGCACTGCTTTTCCGGCTCGGAGGAGACCGCCAAGGAGGTTATATCTCTGGGGATGTATATAGGCTTTACCGGTGCGCTGACCTTTAAAAACTCCAAAAAGGCGCAAAGGGTGGCGCAGTACTTGCCAATCGACCGACTTCTTTTGGAGACCGACTGCCCCTATATGGCTCCCGAGCCTTTCCGCGGCAAAACCTGTGATTCCTCTATGATTCGCTTTACCGCTCAGAAGGCGGCAGAGCTTAAGGGAATGGACTGCGCCGAGCTTCTTGTAAGGACAAGGGAGAACGCCGAAAGGCTGTTTGGAATATAATAATTAAGGTCTGCGGAGATTTTATCCCGCAGACCGTTTTAGCTTATCGGAATTACCACCGTTTCATATTCTTCTCAAATTTATTTATATATGACTGTTTTAATTTCTCCGCAGAGATTCCGCAGCAGAGCAGTATATCGTTAAAATACATTAGAACATCGGCAAGCTCCTCTACAAGCTCCTTTCCGTCAAATCTTCTTCCGCAGTATATCAATAGTATGGTGCGAAGCGCCGATAAGATCCTGCCTTTCGCAGATGGAAAGGTGATATTCAACCCACTTTTCAAAGGTTTCCTTGTCCATACCATCGACCAATTCCCGCATATAATTAGTAGCGCCGTCCGATGCGACAAGCTTGATTCTGTCTACAGGAACAGCACTGTCAAGCTCCGCGATTTCCTCGGTGCGGATAAGCTCGAATATCTCCGAGGGCTCGCTTATGCAGTGCCAGTCGTCGGTGAGCATGTTGTTATCAAATACTTTTTTAAGATTATCCCACGCAAAGACATACTGGATAATCGTCGGCTCATTCATGCAGTAGGCGACAAGGATGTATCCTTTAGGCTTTGTAACCCGAACCGCCTCGGAAAGTGCAAGTAGCTTTTCCTCTTTTGTATACAGATGATACATCGGACCCAAAAGCAGGGTCAAATCAAAGGAATCATCCTCCAAAAAGGACAGATTCACCGCGTTTCCCTGCAAAACGGTGATGCTTTCGGAGCCGTCAAGCTTGCTTTTGAGTATTTCTATGTTATGCTCTATCAGCTCGACAGCCGTAACCGCATAGCCCTCCTTAGCCAAAGCGACGCTGTATCTGCCCGTGCCCGCGCCAATTTCAAGGATAGAACCGCCGCTGAAGCCCGCCAGACATTTGTGTATGTATTTCTGAGTGGTGATGTATTCCACCTGACCGTGCTGCGATAAAAGCCTGCCGTCCTCGTTGTAGCTGTTGTAGTAGCTTTCCAAAAAGTCCATGGGGATTCTCTCCTTTGATTATAGTTTCGCGCGGGTTGTAGATATGTTATCATATGAGTATATTTTTGTCAACGGGTTTGCATGGAAAATAAAAAATGCCGCGATAGCGGCGAAAATCAGGCGAAGCCGGTGGCAAAGAATCCATCGCCGTAAGGCGATACCTCCACTTTTCTCTCTTCTCTCTTATCTTTTATCTGGAAAAGCCATCAAGACATAGCAGAGAAAAGAGAAGAGAGAAGAGATAAAAGAGAAAAGTACAAAAAGAAAAACCACCTTATCGGTGGCTTTTCTTTTTGGTGACCCGTACGAGAATCGAACTCATGTTTCCGCCGTGAAAGGGCGGTGTCTTAGCCGCTTGACCAACGGGCCGGTGGTGGCTGTAACTGGAT
>USEH01000158.1 GCA_900553675.1 uncultured Ruminococcus sp.
GGCTTTTCTTTTTGGTGCCGCTGACCGGACATTGAACACAATCAGCCGGTCGGACACGGCTGATTTTTACAGTTGCTCAATTGTTGTCCCGAGTATGCAGTTCTATTTTCACTTCTTATTGTATTATGCTTTGTGCGCTTTCCCTCACCCGCAACTTACTACCGTTTCGCAGACAGTCACCCACACCAAAACAAAATGACCCACAGGGGGTCATTTTGTTTTGGTGCCGCTGACCGGACTTGAACCGGTACGCTTTTAAGGGCGAGGGATTTTAAGTCCCTTGTGTCTGCCTATTCCACCACAGCGGCTTATTTATCAAGCATTTAGTATTCTATCACAGCGCGGCGAAAATGTCAATATCTTTTTCTGATTCAAACGAATATTTCTTATTTTTAGCACTCTAATAGTTAAAGCATTAGCACTCATACTTTATGAGTGCTAATTTTTAACGAAACATAACCGTTCCGTCACACAGCTGTCACAAAGGGGGTCTATATTCATAATTGTCAAAGGGAGATAAGAACGAGAAGACAAAGAGGTCTTCCGAATGAATCGCCCCTCTTGATAATAACAAAAGAAAGTGATTAAAATGTAACCCCTGTTTTCGCACCGTCATTCATCACAAAAATATAGACAGATTAATTTTGGAGGCTTAATTATGTTAGTACCTTATGTAAGAAGAAATAATTCGTTATCAGCATTCGACCCGTTCAGAGAGCTTGATGAGCTTGAGCACGCAATTTTCGGCGACGGTCGCTCCACCAAAATGGCTGCGTTCTCCACCGATATCAAGGACAACGGCGACCACTACACCCTCGAAGCCGACCTCCCCGGAGTCAAGAAAGACGACATCAAGCTCGACCTGACCGACAACGTTCTCACAATCAACGCCGAGCGTCACTCCGAGTATGAAGAGAAGGACAAGAAGGGCAATTACGTCCGCTGCGAGCGTTCGTATGGTTCTTATCAGAGAAGCTTCGATACCACCGGTATCGATACAGACAATATCGAAGCCGAGTTCGTCGACGGCGTTCTGAAGCTCACACTTCCCAAGATCAAGGAAGTCAAACCGGAATCCCGCAGACTTGAAATCAAGTAAGCTGTTGTTAAGAATCCCCTCTCAGCATTTATGATATTCGTATATCCCCTTTGCATTGCTGCGGAGGGGATTTTTGTCTATATGCGACTCATTTATGTAGATTTATTGTGGCGGAGCCTCGACCGTCTCCTTTGAAATCAGCAGGAATCCGGCGTCAAATGTAACAGCCGTCGGGACTAACGAATAAAACTTTGTACCCTCGCCAACCGTGTTTTCATCGCAATACTGCATGTAAACCATGTTTTTAGCAATATATAGGAAGTTATCGTAGTTGCGATTCAAGGATTTTTCGAGATTATCAAGCTTATCTCCCGACGAAACAGGCGTGCAGAACTCCTGCTTGGCGATATGCTCCCTGATTTCAAGCACAGAGAGAGGTGCGCCGCTTTCATCCACCCAATAATAGTTGTTGGTGATATCCAGCATTACCCATTTGTTCAGCGAACTGTCCCACACCTCGTTGACAACATGGCAGTCGGTGTCATAGACAGAATTCGGACATATCCACCCCTTGCGGGAGTAGATACCAAGCGCCAGACACATCTCGTTCAGTATCTGAGCCTTGGCGCGGCAGTTTATGCCCTGCTTTTTGTTGTCTAAGCTGTACTCTAAAAGTGCAAGGGCGTTCATCTCTACGTGATTGTCATAGTCCGATTTGTGGCGGAGCCTGCCCGAATATTCGTTCATAAGAGCCGAAGCCTTTTCAAATTCCGTTCCGTCTCCTGCGGTTTCTTTTACGCCGTATTTGCTCAACAGCTCGGGATATTCCTCGTTGTAAAAATCGTATGTAACGGCAAAATCCTCGCCATCCCGGAATTCCAGAGCATTGTATAGAATACCAGCTTCCATATAGTATATCTCGTCGGTCGACTGCAAATAGGACGTCTGGGTGATCCAGTCGCCGCTTCCGGTCAGCATATAGGCTGAAAATGCTATGAGCAGAGCTATTATCAGAATCAGCAGGCATATTGTTGCCTTTATCTTTTTAGACATGATTGTCCCTCCGAGCTTTGTTCCGCCGACAGGCTTGCTGGATTTTTACCATGACTGCCGTCGGCGGGATTTATGTTATATATAGTACCCGCTGATTCTAAAAGGTTGGCAGGACAGAATAATTTTTCACTAAACGAAAAAAACTTGACAACAGCCAAGACTCATGATAAAATAAAAAGGTATATATGCTCCCAGAAAAGCACATATACCTACTTTATTTTACATTAATAGTATACCACAAATCAAGTCAAAAATCAATCAGCAAATGCAACAAATTTAAGGAGGAATAATTATGGAACTTGACTTATTTTCACAGATGACATCACCGGAGACTCAGACAAAACGGCTTGAATCGCAGATACTCGCCCTTCGCGACCGCGCCATAAGCTACGGCTTGGTGATATCCCAAAAGGACGCTTCTGCCATCGCCGCCGTCGGAGTGGAGCAGCTTCACGAGCAGGAACGGGTGGAATTTGCGCAGAGTGCGGTAGTTAAAATCATCTCAAAATTCATGGAGAGCGGCTATATCTCGCAGCAGGACTTTGTTGAGACTATCTCCGAGCTTATCGGGATTTTCTACGAGGTCAAGGAGGAAAGCCTTGATGTCCTCACCGACGACGAGGTGATATCGGCGATGTTTGACTGCTTTGAAAACGTCAGCAACGGCGACGTTGAGCTTCTGCGCACCAGCGACCTTGAAAATCTCATAAGGCGTGTGCGCGGGCTGCCGTGCGACGACGACTACGACTACGACGAAGACTGACGACCCACGAAAGGTAGGCGCATTAAAATGGATTCATTGCAAAGGCAAAGTGTCCCATTCAACAGCCCCGAAGTCGCACAGCCGCCCTTGGGCGCGCCGGATCGCTCAAACTACACCGCCAGCCTTCTGGCTATCTGCTCGGCGCAGGGGCTTATCTCGCAGGAGCACATAAGAAAAATCCTCGACGAGCTTTTTGAGGAGTTCGCCGAAATAGCCTCGCAGTACACCTTCCGCGAAAGCAGCTCGCTGCGGCGTGAGCTTGCCGAGCAGCTTTATTCCTCGGTGCTGTACCGGTCGGACGTCTATCTCTTATCGCTGGGGTCGGACAAAAAAGCGGTGCAGGTGCTGCAAGTAGTCCCGATGAAGCGGATATTAGAGCTTGGCAGGGAGCTTGTACTCAAAATCCACGAGGGTAACCGCGCCATATTCAAGCGCGCCTACAAATCGCGGCTGGACATAGCCGTTCCCGAATACCGCCATGTTATGCTAAAGGCGTTTGACAGATACTACCGGCATTACTCTGCGCGATTCAACGCGCGCTCGGTCTGCACGGACATTGACTATCCCCTTATGGGAGGGTCTGCCAATGACATCGAGTATGAGGGCGTGATGTTTATACGCGAGTACTATTCGCGGCTCGCGCTGGAAAACGAGTTCTGCCGGATGTTTGACATCGAGGATATCAAGCAGCTGTTAACGGACAAGTACGGCAGCGGGTTCGGGCTGATCGGCGTTAACATCTGCAAGGCTGTGTGTCAGCGGGTGTTTGACAACATTCTTTTGGGGAGAAGCGGGCTGAGCCTTTCCTGTAAGGATGGGGATGTCAAAGCAGTCAAGGCTCTGCGGGAGAATGTGTCGGGAGAGACGCTTTTGCGGACAGTTATGGATGGGCTGGAGGCGGTTCGGGGAGAGTTTCCGAATGAGGAGGTTTATCGGTATATTGCGGGGTTTGTTCCGCGGTATATCAAGTAAAAAACAAGAGCCGACACTAAAGCAAGTGTCAGCTCCTGAAAAGATTATAGTTTTTTACTTATTTATTGCTCTCGCTCTTCTTAGCGTCGTGTCTTCCAAGAATCAGGTTTACTATAATTCCCAGAATCAGCGCAGTTGCGATAGAGGTTATTGTCAGTGCACCGAGCTTGAGTGAAAGTCCGCCGATACCGCAGACCAGAATCGTGGACACAACAAACAGGTTTCTGTTGTCCTCGAGGTCGACCTTCTGCACCATTTTAAGTCCCGAAACAGCGATAAAGCCGTAGAGCGCAATGCAAACGCCGCCCATTACGCAAGCGGGAATAGAGTTGACAAAGGCAACAAAGGGTGCTACAAAGGATATAACGATAGCAAGGATGGCAGTTGTGATGATTGTCGCGACAGAAGCGTTTCCTGTGATGGCGACGCAGGCGATAGACTCGCCGTATGTAGTGTTAGGGCAGCCGCCTACAATGGCACCTGCCATGGAGCCTACACCGTCGCCGAGAAGTGTGTTTGCAAGACCGGGGTCTGCCAGAAGGTCCTTACCGATGATAGAGGAAATGTTCTTGTGGTCGGCAACATGCTCCGCGAAAACGACGAATGCAACAGGCACATATGCCAGCGCAATAGCGCCGATATAAGAGCCGCTTATGCCGTCAAAACCGCCGAAAGCCTTGATAAAGGTAAACTGCGGAATATGAATAAACGTCTCCAGACCAACTCCGCCGTCTACAAGGTTTGCAAAGCTTTGGAAGCTGATGACTTTAAGAGCGTCAATGCCGGCAGCATTGCCGATAACGGTAAATACAACCGCAACGGCATAGCCAGCCAAAATGCCGATAATAAACGGGATGAGCTTTACCATCTTCTTGCCGAAGGTGGAGCATACAGTGGTGACAATGAGGGTGATAAGTCCCACAAGAATGCAGATGAGGGTAGCCGCCACGGGTGTGCCGTCAGCGTCGGTAACGCCGCCCTTTTGCAGGTCGCCGATGGCATTTCCTGCAAGGGAAAGTCCGATGATGGCAACGGTAGGACCGATAACAACGGTCGGCATGAGCTTATTAAGCCAGCCTACGCCGACAAACTTGACAAGCAGTGCAATAATGACATATACAAGTCCCGCAAAAATTGCGCCGATAATCAAACCGAGGTAGCCCAATTCAACGGTTGCAGCACCTGCAAACGCCGCCGCCATTGAGCCAAGGAATGCAAAGGACGAGCCGAGGAAAACAGGGCTTTTT
>USEH01000159.1 GCA_900553675.1 uncultured Ruminococcus sp.
CGTCTCGCGCGCCGTCAGCAGGTCGTTCAGCGCCGAGCGCACCTGCACGTCGATCTGCTGCCGGGCGTAATCCCGCTGGAGACCGATCTGCGAAATCTGGTTCTTGATCTCACGCGACCTGTTCATCTTCGTAAGGCCCGAAAAAATAGGGATCGAAACCTGCAGGCCGGCCGACATCGGGTGCTGCCACCAGAATTTGGAACCGTCGAGCACGTCGCCCGGCTGTCCTCCCTCCGCACCGCCGAAATTGAGCTTCGTCATGTCGATATCGTTACCAGTATAGGTCGCCGTAAAGAATGCGGTGACCGTGGGCATGCGTCCGGCGTTCGCCACTTTGAGCTGACGTTTGAGCAGATCCTCCTGCAGTTCGAGCGTACGCAGGTCGGAGTTATCCTGCACGTCGGTCGTCAGGCCGTCGGTTCCCGCCAGCACCGCGTCGCGCATGGCGTCCAGCTCGCCTTCGACCTCGATATCGACCTGCTCGGGGATCGAAAGGTACATCTTGAGCATCAGCTTGGCGATGCGGATCGAGTTTTCGGTCTGGAGGATCGAGGGTTTCAGGTTGCTGAGCTGCACCTGCGCCGTCAGCAGATCGTATTCCGAGGTCAGGCCGTTCTGGTACTGCACCTGCGTATCGTCGACCGTGCGCTGCACCGTGGCCTCCGCCGGCAACGACCACCGCCTGGGCGCCAACGAGGCCCCGCCGGCCATCATCTCCATGTTCCTGGGCGATGAACTGACGGCGATTCTGGAAGATATTGAAGAAGGCAAAATCCACAAGGAGGCCGGCAGACGTTATATGGAAATCGGCGCGGCAGTACTGCAAATCACGAAAAATTTTAGAAAAACCGCCGCAAAATCGCTCTATTTTGGATTTTGCGACGATTTTATGTACATAAATTGACGAATGATACGCTGTTTTACCAATGCCTTTCGTCCGAATCAAAGGTTTCGCAGAAGCGCGCAGAGAAGGCGGGTTCCTCGCCACCGGCGTATAGGTGTGAGGTGTCCCCGAAAGCGGCACAGCGGAAGGAGGCTATGCCTTTTTCGCGCTCCTCGGTGTAAAGGGTGGTTACCGAGCTTGGAGCGGCGCAGAAATTTTGTCCCAGAACAACAGGGGATATGCCTAAAAGATGCCCCAAAAGCTGACATTCTATTCCAAAGTGGCAGAATAAAACAATGGTGTCGCGGTTAGAATTTACCGCTTCGTAATATCTTCCACAGCGCTTGTAGCCGTGCTTTTCTAAAAGAGCGTCTAACCCGTCGGTTACGTTTTTGTACAGTTCGGGATAGTTGCCCTCACGCATAAAGTCAACGTCCTTAAACTTGTCCTTGTCGTATAGGTCGTCAATTTTGGTGAAGAAGGAGGGGAGCAGGTCCCATGTTAAGGCAGTGCCCTCTTTTATATACGGAAGCTTAATCTGACAGTAGTAAAACTCTTTCAGCCAGTCGAGTATTTCAGCTTCTCGCCCCATCTTTTTAAGAGTGAGCGAAGCGGTGTCCTTGGCTCTGCCCAAGGGCGAACAGTAAAACGCCTTTACATCAAGCTTTGATATCCGCTTGCTTAACAGCTCAGCCTCGCGCCAGCCCTTTTCGGTAAGAGAATCGATAGAATAGTCGGGGTCGCCGTGTCTGATGATAAGTAATCTCATTTTAATACCGCCTTTCATACATTCGGGTAAGTTGATGAGTTTAGTATTGATTTATTTTAACATGATTCGACGATAAAATCAATAGCGGAGTTAAAAATAAAGTTGACAATTTAAAGCGATTGTAGTAAAATATAAATACTACTGACAGAAAATAAATCGGAAAAATGTCCGCAGAGCAATATTTCTGACCTGAAAGAAGTGACCATATATTATGGATAAAAGAAAAACCATTCTTATTGTCGATGATGTTGAGATGAACAGATCTCTTCTCGCGGATATACTTTCGCCGTCCTATAATATAATCGAAGCCTCAACCGGAATAGAAGCCATTGCCATACTTTCGCGAAGCATCTCGGAAATATCGCTTATGCTTTTGGATATCCTTATGCCTGAGATGGACGGTATTGAGGTGTTGTCAACCATAAACGGCAACCGGTGGATAAATACTCTGCCGGTGGTAATGCTTTCCTCCGAAAGCACCATGCCGTATATCGAAAAGGCATACCAGCTCGGAGCTACAGACTATATTACAAGACCTTTCGACGAAATGACCGTTTGCCACCGCGTTCAGAACGCAATAGCTCTTCATGTAAAGCAGAAGGCGCTTGAAGATATGGTTACCGAGCATATATACGAAAGGGAGCAGAACAATGCCCAGCTTGTCGAGGTGCTGAGCAATATAGTTGAGTTCAGAAACGGCGAAAGCGGTCTGCACGTTCTGCGGATAAGGACTATAACGGATGTTCTTTTGCACCATATCCGCGCCAAAACCAATAAATACAACCTCACCGCAAAAAAGATATCTTTAATATCCAACGCCTCGGCTATGCACGATATCGGAAAGATATGCATTTCCACATCAATCCTGAATAAAGACGGCAAGCTTACGCCGGAGGAATACGACATAGTAAAAACCCATTCGATGGCGGGCGCGAAAATACTTGAGCAGGTTCCAAGCTTTGAAAGCTCCGAGCTGCTGCACTGCGCCTATGATATCTGCCGCTGGCATCACGAAAGATACGACGGCAGGGGATATCCCGACGGATTAAAGGGCGAAGCCATACCGATTTCCGCTCAGGCAGTTGCTCTGGCAGACGTTTACGATTCGCTTATTTCCGAAAGAAGCTATAAGCCGATGTATTCGCACGAAAAGGCTTTAAGAATGATTGCCGACGGCGAGTGTGGAGCGTTCAGCCCGCTGATGATAGAATGTCTGCTTGAAAGCGGAGACGATATACTTAAAAACATCGAAATAAGGTCGGCTTCAAGCATCGCAGCAAACGAAATGAGCCATACCCTTACCGAGGTTTTGGAAAGGCAGGATTTCAGCATATCCGGAAGGACAATTGCGCTTTTGGAGCAGGAGAGGGAAAAATCAAGGTTCTACTCTTCAATGTCGAAGGAAATCCTTGTCGAATACGACTGCAACGACGATTTGCTTGAAATATCCGAGTGGGGAGCAAGATATCTTTCCATTCCCGAGCTGATTTCAAAGCCGGATGTTAATCCATCACTGCCCGACTGGGGAAAAACTATTATGGCAGACCTGAGGGATAAGCTTAAAAACTTTAAGCGCGGAAATCCCGATATAAATCAGCGATACTCCATCCCGTATAAAGATACCGTTCACTGGTTCAAGGCGGTTGTAAGACCGCTGTGGGATAATACCGATTCCAACAGATTTTCACGCGTTATAGGCAAGCTTACC
Organism: uncultured Ruminococcus sp.; assembly: GCA_900553675.1. Lineage (GTDB taxonomy): Bacteria > Bacillota > Clostridia > Oscillospirales > Ruminococcaceae > Faeciplasma. Next base: position 3,361 of record USEH01000159.1, read on the forward strand.
GACATCAACGATGAGATTTCCGCCGTAGACGAGCTTAAAAAGCTTTCCGAACACGATACGTTAACGGTTTTGTATAACCGCCGCGCAGCCGAAAAGATGATAGAGTGCCTTTTGGCAAACTACAGCGGACACAGCTATGCCGTTGTGCTGTTAGACGTGGATTACTTTAAAACCGTCAACGACACTTACGGTCATGGCTACGGAGATAAGGTATTGCAGCAGATTGCCAACAATATCCAAAAGTCCATTCAAAAGGACGATATAGCCGCAAGAATCGGTGGAGACGAATTTCTTGTTCTGATGGACTGCGGAGGAAGCCCGATAGCCGCCGCTTCAAGACTGTTCAGGGATATCTCTGATTTTGACGACGACTGCGGAGTTACTATAAGCATGGGCGTTTCGGTATGCCCGCAGAACGGTCTTACCTACCGTGATCTTATCAGGTGCGCGGATATCGCCCTTTACTCTGCCAAGAACGCCGGAAAAAACAGCTTTAGGTTCTACGACCAGACCCTTCCCGATTTTCCGACCAGCTTTACTCCGTTTGATGGCATTGAGTCTCCCGAAAAGCCGGAAACAGTCGGCTGACAAAGCATAATAAAACCGGTACAGAGCGGTTCTGTACCGGCTTTTTTATTGTATTGTTCCCATGCCGAGCACGGTATCTCCATCGTAAATAACTCCCGCCTGACCGGCAGAAACCCGCGGCTCGGGGGCGTCGAGCTTTAAAAGGATATTGCCGCAATCAAGCAAGCTTGCACGGCAGCCCAAAAGCTTTCCGACCGAGCGGAGCTTGCAGAAGTATCTGCCGCCGTCCTTCACGGCTCCCGCAAAGACCTCTGAAACATTGCCCAGCATCACCTCGTTGGTGACAGCCTTTTCATACGACAGCCTTATTTCGTTGCGCTCGGCGTTGATTTCCGAAACGAACGCCGGTCTGCCCAGAGCTATTCCCAATCCCTTTCGCTGACCTATGGTGTAGTGAATGATGCCCTTGTGCCGTCCGCAGATTTCGCCCTCGGGTGAGATAAAATTGCCCTCCGGAGCGGGGCGGTAATTATTTTCTATGTATAAAGCGTAGTTGTTGTCCGGAATAAAGCAGTTTTCCTGACTGTCCGGCGCGTTCCGGCATGGAAGACCAAGCTTATCCGCAATCGCCCTTACCTCGTCCTTTTCGATATCCGCAAGCGGCAGGATAAGCCGCGAAAGCACATCCTGCCCAAGCCCTGCCAGCATATAAGACTGATCTCTTGCCGCAGATTTAGCGCGCTTGAGCTTGTACACACCGTCCTCAAAGACAATATTGGCATAGTGACCGGTGGCGATATAGTCATAGCCGTTTTCAAGGGCGGTTTTCAGGAGATATTTAAACTTGATCCTGGGATTGCACCGAACGCAGGGGGAGGGAGTTTTTCCGCTGAGGTATTCCCCGGCAAAATAGTCGATAATCTCCGCCTTAAATTCCTTCCTCAAATCAAGCTCGAAAAGCCTGATTCCCAGTGCGCGGGCAGATGCGCGGGCGGCTTCGAGAGTCTTAACGTGAGCGTCCGACATCATCATGACAACACCCGCAACCTCATACCCCATATGCTTTAACAGCTCTGCCGAAACAGAGCTGTCAACGCCGCCGCTTAAAGCAAGCAGTACCTTATTCATCAATCTAAACCGCAGGCTTGGCAG
>USEH01000160.1 GCA_900553675.1 uncultured Ruminococcus sp.
CTCGTTTCCGATATGCTGCCACCCGGGAAGCTCGGTAAACACCAGCAGTCCCAGCCTGTCACATTCATCTATAAAATATTGGCTTTGGGGATAGTGGCTTGTTCGCACGGCGTTGCAGCTAAGCTCCTCCTTTAAAATCCGTGCGTCCTCCCGCTGCAAAGCTTCGGGAGCGGCATATCCAACATAAGGATAGCTTTGATGGCGGTTCAGCCCGCGCAAAAAAGTTTTCTTTCCGTTGAGATAAAAGCCGTCCGCCTTAAACTCGGCGGTGCGGAAGCCGAAAGTTGTTTCCTGACAGTCAAGCAAACGTCCGTCAGCCGTGATAAGGCGGACGGAGCAGCGGTAAAGCACGGGAGAATCAACGCTCCAAGGCTTTGCGTCGGGTAAGTTGATACGTCCCTCGCCGCCCGTCCAGACTGTTTTTCCCGAATCGTCTAAAACCGAAACCTCGATTTTGGCGTTATCGTCGGCGTTATCCACAGATACCTTGACATCCGCCGTTGTAAGCGTGGGAGTAGTGACGAAAATATCGGTAATATAGGCACTTTCACGCACATCAAGCCACACTTCGCGGTACAATCCGCCATATGTAAGATAGTCCACCACAAAGCCAAAGGGCGGAATTTCTGGATTTTCGCTTGTATCAAGCTTAACAGCCAGCAGATTTGATTTGCCGAAGCTTACAAGTCCGGTAAGCTCCACCCTAAAAGCAGTGTAGCCGCAGCGGTGGGTTGCCGCCTCATGTCCGTTTACATAAACCGTTGCAATGTGCGCCGCACCGTCGAGCTGCAAAAACAGCCTTTTACCGTTTATTTCCTTTGGGATGTCAAGCGTTTTGCGATATCCGCAAAGCATCTGATATTCGGCATGATTAATGCAGTGCAGCGGCAGCTCCTTGCAGGTATGTGGAAGGCGCACAGGCTCGGCAGTTCCTCCGCCGCTAAGAAAATCCTCGCTCCATTCCGTAGTAAATTCCCAGTTGTCGCATAAGCTATACTTCATCTTCTCGCCTCTTTATTCCATTCATAATAATATCTATCATTTCCTCCAGAGTATCGGCGTACCGCCCCCTGCTGCTTTCGTCGGACAGAAAACGCTCTATCGAAGCAACTATCATCTGCTGAAGCAAGGGTATTGAAACCCTGCGGATTTTCCCCGCCGACATTCCCTCTTCAAGCAGAGCGACGGTAGGCTCCCAGTTTGTCTCAAGATGCTTGCGCACCCTTTTTGCAGCGGCGGGATATTTTTCCTCCAGCTCATCGAGCAGGCGGAAGTCCATTGCGGAGTACTGCTCCGGCAGCGCCACGATAACCTTACTTATGCGTTCCTCAACCGGAGCGTCCTGCGCTGCAAGCTCTGCCTTTTTTCTGTGGATATCGGCAAACAAGCCGTCGATCATGTCCAACAGCAGTGCCTCCTTTGAGGGGTACACCGTGTATATAGTCTTTTTGCTGATGCTTAGCGAAGCTGCAACCTCCTGCATGGTAAATTTCAGCCCTGTTTTTTGAAACAGCTCGGTTGCCACCGAGATTATACGCCCGCGCAATTCATCTGTACTACTGTTCATGCTTACCTCCCTTGGAAACCCATTTTCATTTCTCGGTTTCCATTGTAGCATGGAAACCGTACCGTGTCAACCGGTTTCCGAAAAGATTTACATTATTGCTAACAATCCGTGACGGCTTTTGTGCATTATTCACCAATGGCTGTTGATACCCCTTTGCCGCAAACAGTGGGAACATTGGTGATGTTCATGCACCGGATCCGATTAATAACAAAAGACCCGGCACCAGATAGTGTCAAGTCTTTTTTGTGCGATTCTATCCCGCTCGGTCATCCAGAATACTCCGGACTGACATATACTACAACAAACTCCTCCGACTCGGCATATACCTGCCATCCCGCCTCCTCCAAAATCGGAGCTATCCTATCGGTCAGCGGGTCGTGAATGGAGAGAATGCAGAAATCGTATTTTTCGGGATTTACAAGCCCCAAGCCGTCGGACGTGAACACATCCTCCCTCAGCTCGTATATGCTGTCTCTGTCGGCGGCATGGGGGAGCAAAAAGGCGTTTGCAAGCACCGAAGCGTCCTCGGGCACAGACCGGATGCACTCCTCCGCGCTCTGAAAATACTCGCTGCGGGCGTTGTACCGTGCGATGTGCGAAAGCTTTGCCGAAGCCATCGAAACAGTCGTGACAACGGTCACAATCGCCGCAATTATCATGATTCTGTTTCTGCGCCTGCGCCCCATATCCTCGGCGTTTCGTATCGAAAGATAAATCAGCAAGCAAGCGGGACCAAAGATGTACTGAAACCCGATGTCGGCGGCATAGCCGTAGCCCGAACCTATTATCAGATTCATGACGATATAGGGTATCATCAAAAGGAATCTGTGCAGCTTGGTCGTTATAAAAGGCAGAAAAAGCAGCGGCAGCATGGTTTCGACGAAGAAAAGAAGCGTTTTTTCACTCAGCAGCAGGCTTACAAGATACCCAGGATTAACAATCGCCGAGCGGATTATCCCCATAAGACCGTCGTCGGGGTTTGCCATAAGGATTCCGAAGCGGGTGGAGGTCATATATCCGCCGTCGCCGAAGCTTGTCAGCCAGCGCATTATCATCGCAAAATACAAAGCGGCAAGCAGGGCGATGATTATTCCGTGCTTTTTGCTTTTGCGGGATTGACAGTCCACGGCAAAGAACAGACCAATGCAGATGACATAAAGCGGGGCGTCCTCCTTGACAATGCAGGTCAGCACCGACATTATATACATCAGCGGGATATTTGCGCTGTCGGCGGCGTACAAAAGCCACATCAGGATTGTCGGCAGAAAGGCGTTTTCGTGGAACTGATAGTAGCAGGGCAGAATCACCCCCGCGCAGAACACATATATCAGGCAGGAGCACACAAGCGGCAGTCCCTTAAAGCCCCGCCTTTTTGCGATGAGATACAGCGGCAGCACTCCTGCGGCGGCAAAGAATGCCTGAGCCGCCAGAAGAGTTTCCGGCTTGGGGACAAGGGCGTATATCGGCAGGAAAAGATAGAAAATATAGGACGCATGAACCAGAAAGTGCGACATCAGCTCGCCGCGTTCGCAGGTGACTGCGGCGGTCAGGTTCTCATCAAGCGAATGGAAGGTCTGCACAAATATGCCCATATCAAAGCAGGCTGTTCCAAAGCTTTTGTGATTGGCTATGGTTGTCGCGGCGACAAAAACTATCACCCCAGCCGAAAACGTAAACACTATTGCCATTGCTGGAATATGGGGCAGACGTTCCAATGTCCCCTCGTCTGTTTTTTCAAGAGCATACCTTGCCAGCACCGCGCAGACCACAGCCGCAGCCGCGCCGACATAAAAGCTTCCGCTGCCGAAGACAAGGCAGAGCGAAAAGAGTATCGAGCTGAAAATAAGCACTGCACTGTCCATTGCAGGAAATCTGCGTGAAACAAGGCGGTATAAAATCGTCAGGAAAAGAAAGGCAGCAGCCGTCCAGACTATCACCGAGGGAATCGAAGCGGCATTTACGAAAGCCTTCCAGTCCTTTATAGGGTCGGTCTTGTGGAGTCGTGCAAAAATCATCTGAAAGAAAGCGACTATAAAATACGAGCCTGCAAAACGCGCAAAAAGGTTTTGCGGAAGTCCGCAGTCCGAAAGAATCTTTTTTATGTTATCGGCAAAGGAGATTTTCAAGCGGGTCACCCGCCTTTCGATTTTGATTCGTTAATTATTAGTATTATAAGGCTTTGCACGCGCAATGTCAAATAATTTGGCAAAGATTATTTTTCCCATTTTTATGGACATTCCCATCTGGCTATGCTATAATACTTAAATATACAGAAAAGCCGCACAGCTTATACAAACAAAAGGTGGAATCAACATGAAGTGCATTTCCCTCAACCGAAATCAGCTGAAATACATTGTTATCATTGCCATGCTAATAGACCACATTGCGTGGGCGTTTGTTCCCACTGCTTCGTTACTGGGGCAGATAATGCACTTTATAGGCAGACTGACCGCGCCGACAATGGCGTTCTTCGTCGCGGAGGGGTATCACTACACGCGGAATTTTAAGAAATACGCCCTTAGAATGGCAGTTTTCGCCGCCGTGTCGTGGGCGCCGTTTGTCTTTTTTGAGACCGGACGGCTGCCTATAATGATATCAGAGGGCGGAACGGTAAGCTTCAACCCTTGGCAGGGCGTTATATTCACTCTGTTTCTGGGACTGATGGCTATTAAGCTGTGGGACAGCGAAAACCCAAAATGGATAAAATTCGTCGGCATAATCGGAATCTGCGTTATCTCGGTTATTGGCGACTGGGCGTTTATGTCTGTGCTGTGGTGCTTATTCTTCCACATCTTCAGGGACGAGCCCAAAAAGAAATGGATTGCTTTTTGCATAATCGGAGTGTTCAGCTCTGCGTCCATGTTTCTGGCAATGCCATGGTATAGCCAGCTCTTCCAGCTTGGAGTTTTTGCTGCACCTTTGCTGATAGGTATTCTATACAACGGCGAGTCGGGCAAAAAAAGTGCTTTCAATAAATGGTTCTTTTATATATTCTACCCTGCTCACTTGGTAATTATCGGAATAGCAGCCCATCTTGCTTAATTATAATCGAAGTAACAACCCTGCTCACATGGTAATTATCGGACTGATCAGGTGGTTTTTGCTATGATTCAAGCATTGCTTGAGTTGGTTTAAGCCGCTTGGTATAACGTCTCGCGGGGATTTTTGGGCTTTCGCGGGATATCTCGCGGATTTTGCGATTGGGTGGGATGTCAACAATCGCTTTATCCTGAAAGCCGCCGTTTCAATCACCGCTTTATAGACTTTTTTCGCGATTCGGGAGTATAATCCTGATGTAAGCCTAATACTAATTCCCAACCACCCTATAACCAACTCCTCCGCTAAAATAAGCCCACTCGTCGTCAAGCAACCTTGCAATACAGCAAGTATTCCTGCGGTCGCTTTCCTAGATTGGTCTTATTTTATCTGTCGGCTTT
>USEH01000161.1 GCA_900553675.1 uncultured Ruminococcus sp.
GGCTCCGTTTACGCCTGTTGTATTCAACTACCGCGAGGCGGACAAGCCCACTCACCGCGATTTTCTCGGTTCACTGATGGCTTTGGACATCAAGCGTGAGATGGTGGGGGACATACTTGTTTCCAACGGTAGATGTGTTGTGTTTGTCATGAACAGCGTTCTGGGCGTTGTTTCGGATATCTCTAAAATAGGAAAATTCGGCGTTAAGATAACATATGATTTTTCCGAGAAAGATATTCCGCAGCAGGAATTTGAAAAAATAACGGCGACGGTTCAGTCGTTAAGACTTGATTCCGTTCTTTCAAATGCAATAAAAACCTCACGCGAGAAGACACAGGAGCTTATCAGAGCTAAGGGCGTGGTCTTGAATCACGTTGAGGTTTTTGACCCAAGCCTGAAAATAGAGGAAGGCGATGTTTTCTCGGTTAAGGGCTTTGGAAAATTTGTCCTCAGAGAAATAGGCGGATTTTCAAAAAAAGACAGAACTTTTATTACAATAGAGAAGTTTAAATAGCATATTACTTGCTTGTTTTATATATTCAGGATAGATTAAGGAGGATGAGCATGAACCCTAAGGATGTTGCTTCAAAAAAATTTGAAAAGGGCTTCGGCTATAAGCAGGAAGAGGTAGACGCATACCTCAAGGAAGTTGCCGTAGCGCTGGCAACCGCTATGAAGGAAAAGGAAGAAAGCGAAGCTAAGATAGTCAAGCTCGTTGAAAAGATAAATGAATACCGCAGCGATGAAGACGCAATAAGAGACGTTTTGCTGGTAGCTCAGAAGCAGGGCAAGCGAATTATCTCAGACGCTAAGGATGAGGCGGCAAAGATAGTTGCCGACGCTCAGGCAAAGCGCGATTCATTACTCGCGGAGATATCCAACGACTGCGAAGCTTTGAAGCGTTCACAGATTGAAAAGATAGCGGTGGCGATAAAAGAGGAAAACGAAAAGTATAACGCTGTTGTTGCAGCTTCCAAAACTCAGACCGAGCTTCAGACAGACAAGCTCAATAAGCTTAAGCTTGAAGTCAATGATTTCAAGAAAAAGCTTCTTGTTATTCTCGAAGAACAGGTTAAAATCGCCGCTTCTTTGCCGGAGCTGACGGATGATGAGATTCAGAAGATAATCAGCGGTCAGATTAAGCCTGCCGCTCCTGCGCCGGTTCAGGCAAATACAGCTCAGCCATCCGCTTCGTCTCAGGAGGCTTCAAGACCTTCTGAAGCTGCAAAGCCCGCAGTTTCTTCAACGCCCGAAGCTCCGAAAAAGCCCGTCAACGACAAAATGAGAAGCGTTCCGGCGTTCAGCTTTGGTGACGGTCACAGAAAGTCTGAGTTTTCATCCAGCGATTTAAAATTCGGTCAGAACCAAAATAATAACAATAAGAAATAATCAGAATTAGAGGTAATAGCAATATGGACTACAACAAAACTCTGAATCTTCCCGAAACAGAGTACCCAATGAGAGGAAATCTTCCGGCAAAGGAACCGGTAATGCTCGAAAATTGGGACAACGAGGAGCTTTATAAAAAGATACTTGAAAAGAATGAAGGCAAGCCTTCATACGTTCTGCATGACGGTCCTCCGTATGCAAACGGCGATATCCACCTCGGAACTGCACTCAATAAGGTTTTAAAGGATATTATCGTTAAGCAGAAGAATATGTCGGGCTATAAAGCAAACTATGTTCCTGGTTGGGATACCCACGGTTTGCCTATCGAGCTTAAAGCTATGAAGTCCATCGGTGTTGAGGATGGCGCAATCCCTCCGTTAGAGCTTAGAAAGCATTGCCGCGAATTTGCTCTTTCATTTGTTGAAAGCCAGAAGCAGCAGTTTAAGAGACTTGGAGTTTTAGGTGATTTTGATAATCCGTATCTCACTCTTAAGCCCGAATTTGAGGCAAGACAGGTAAAAGTATTCGGCGAGATGATAAAGCGCGGATACATCTACAAGGGTTTAAAGCCTGTTTACTGGTGTCCCGAGTGCCAGACAGCACTTGCCGAAGCCGAAATCGAGTATCAAGACGATCCCTGCTATTCCATTTACGTCAAGTTCAATGTCGTTGAGGATAAGGGACTGTTTACGGCTCTTGGTCTTGATCTTAAGAATACCTATTTTGTAATATGGACCACCACCACATGGACATTGCCGGGTAACCTTGCTATTTGCTTGGGTCCCGATTATGAGTACACAGTAGTTAAAGCCAACGGCGAAAACTATATAATGGCAAGAGAGCTTATTGAGCCTACCCTCAAAGCCGCCGGAATAGAGGAGTATGAAACAGTCGGCTCGTTCACCGGTAAGGAGCTTGAATACTGCAAGGCTCAGCATCCGTTTATGCCAAGGACATCTCTTGTAATCGTCGGCGACCATGTAACGCTCGAAAGCGGTACAGGCTGCGTTCATACCGCTCCCGGCTACGGCGTTGACGACTTTGAGGTCTGCAAGAAATATCCCGAGCTTGGAATAGTCGTCGGCGTTGACGGTCATGGCGTTCTCACCGAGCAGTCCGGAATGTTTGCCGGTCTTAAAACTGACGAAGCCAACAAGGTAATAGGCAAGCATCTTGTTGAAACAAACAATATGTTTGCAACCGAAAAGATTCTTCACCAGTACCCTCACTGCTGGAGATGCAAGTCGCCCATACTTTTCAGAGCAACCGAGCAGTGGTTCTGCTCAGTTAAGGACTTCCGCGATGAAACCGTTAAGGCAATCGAGGATGTTGAGTGGATTCCTGCGTGGGGCGAGGACAGAATAAAGGGCATGGTGCTCGACCGTTCCGACTGGTGCATTTCCCGCCAGAAGACATGGGGTGTTCCCATCCCGATAGTTTACTGCAAAGACTGCCACAAGCCCATTGTAAATGACGATACAATCAATGCTATATCCGATTTGTTCAGGCGCGAAGGCTCTGACGCTTGGTGGAAGTATGACGCTAAGGATATCATTCCGGCAGGCGTAAAGTGCGAATGCGGCTGCACCGAATTTGAAAAAGAAACCGACATCATGGACGTTTGGTTCGACTCCGGCGTTACCCATACCGCAGTACTTGATCAGAGAGAGGGTCTTTCTTCACCGGCTGATTTGTATCTCGAAGGCGCAGACCAGTACAGAGGATGGTTCCAGTCATCACTGCTGACATCAGTTGTAATCAACGGCAGAGCGCCTTATAAGGCTGTCTGCACTCATGGCTGGGTAGTTGACGGCGAAGGCAAAACCATGCACAAGTCGCTGGGCAACGGAATCGAGCCCAAGGAAATCTACGACAAGAACGGTGCCGACATTTTAAGGCTTTGGGTAGCTTCAAGCGATTACCATTCTGATATAAGAATATCCAAGCCTATTTTGGCTCAGCTTTCCGAAGCATATAAAAAGATAAGAAACACTGCAAGATATATCTTGGGCAACCTTTCAAATCAGGGCGGATTCGATCTGGATAAGGACGGCGTTGCCTATGAAAGCATGGAAGAGCTTGATAAGTGGGCAATAATGCGCCTTGACAACCTTATCGACAAGGTAAATGAGGCTTATAACGCCTTTGATTTCCACATTGTTTTCCACGCTATTCACAACTTCTGTGTTGTTGATATGTCCAACTTCTATCTTGATATCATTAAGGACAGACTTTACTGCGAAAAGCCGGACAGCGCTATAAGAAGAAGCACACAGACTGCTATGTACAGAATCCTTTCTGCGATATCACGTCTTGTAGCACCGATACTTTCCTTCACTGCCGACGAGATATGGTCTTATATGAATCACTGCGCAAGTGAAAATCCCGAAAGCGTATTCTTAAATGATATGCCCACAAAGTCCGGAATGACTTATACAGACGAGTTTATCGCCAAGTGGGATTATATCTACAATTTAAGAGTTGACGCTAAGAAGGCTTTGGAGCTTAAGCGTGCTGATAAGGTAATAGGTTCATCTCTGGAGGCTGACCTTGTTATTGCCGCCGGTGATGACTATGACAAGCTTGCCGGTATCAAGGATATCCTTCCCGCTGTGTTCATAGTATCTAAAGTAGATATTGAAAACACCGCCGAGGGCGAATATAAGGGCGAGACTACCGGTCTTGGCTTTACCGTTAAGAAGGCTTCGGGCAAGAAGTGCGAGCGCTGCTGGATCTATTCCGATACAGTTGGCGAATGCGCTGAGCACCCCACGCTCTGTGAGCGTTGCGCTCATACCGTGGGCGAAGAGCACTGATTTTATAACATATTTTGTTCGTCTGCCGCAGATTTTCGCGGCAGACGGGCTTTGTTGCGTTAAAGGAGCGGTTTGATTGCTGATTATTTCTTTGCTGATAGTTTTGGCTTTAACCGGCGCAGACCAGCTGATAAAGTATCTGATTGTTGCCAATTTCGATGAATGTGCCGGACATCTTAAAAAATATTACACCTTTTCTATAGGAGACTTTGATGTTTTCAGCATCACTCATATAAGAAACACCGGTGCAGGTTGGAGCATACTTGAAGGGCAGACGGCACTTTTGCTGGGCTTTACATCTGTTGTCATGGCAGCAATACTTGCTTATATGATTGTCAAACGCAAAACCATGCCGAAGCTTGAAACACTCAGCCTTGCATTCATTCTTGCCGGCGGCGTCGGCAACATGATTGACAGAATAAGGATGGTTATAGACCCAGATTTCGGCGGAGTTATAGATTACATCAATTTTGAGTTTATAAACTTTCCGGTGTTCAATTTTGCGGATATATGCGTTGTTATCGGCGGTATAGGATTCTGCATTTTGTGTGTCATTTCGGAGATAAAGGATTCAAAGAAGCGTAAGGCGGCAAAAGCTGAGGCAAAAAACGCTGCAAGCGGTGAAAATAATGCTTAACTGCGCCTTAAACGTCGACAAGGAAGACGCCGGATTGCGAATCGACAAGTGGCTTTCCGAACAGACGGATATCGACCTTACGCGTTCCGCGATAGCCAAGCTTATCGAATCGGATAGAGTGTCGGTCAACG
>USEH01000162.1 GCA_900553675.1 uncultured Ruminococcus sp.
GGCAATCAACCGCCATTACATCAACGACGCTAAAAGGATTCTTGCCTCCTGCCCCAACCTTACCGTCATCGGAATAACCGGAAGCTTCGGAAAAACAAGCGTTAAGTATTTTCTTGATTCCCTGCTGAGCGTCAAATACAACGTTTTGAAGACCCCCGGGAACTTTAATACTCCTTTGGGAGTAGTTAAAACCGTCCGCGGCTCTCTTCGCGCGACGCATGATATTTTCCTTTGCGAGATGGGTGCCAAAAATGTCGGGGATATAAAGGAAATCTGCGATATCGTCCACCCCAAGCACGGCATAATAACTTCGGTGGGTCCCATGCACATCGAAAGCTTCAAGACGATCGAAAACGTGCAAAAGACCAAATTCGAGCTTGCCGACGCTATCCCATCAGACGGCATGCTGTTTTTAAACTTCGACTGCGACATCATACGCGATGCAAACCACCCTCACCCAGCCGTTCACTACGGTATAGACGACCATTCTGGCTATTATGTCAGCGGGCTTAAAATCTCAGAAAAAGGCTCGGAGTTCAGAGTGACCGCACCATCAGGCGAAAGCTGCGATTACAAGACTCCGCTTATCGGGCGGCACAACGTTTTAAACATCTGCGGAGCTATTGCCGTGGCGAACTCTTTGAGAATCTCCTTGGAAGAGCTCAGACCCGCTGTCCGCAGACTTGAAAGTGTCCCCCACCGCTTGCAGCTTATCAACCGCGGCGATTACACCGTCATAGACGACGCCTACAATTCCAATCCATCGGGAGCAAAAGCCGCTCTGGAGACTCTTTCCATGGCTGAAGGCATGAAAATACTTGTCACCCCGGGAATGATAGAGCTTGGCGGCATGGAATACGAGCTTAACCGCGAATTCGGCGAGGAAGCAGCTGCTGTCTGCGACTATGTTGCGCTTGTCGGCGAAAAGCAGACAAAGCCTATTGCCGACGGTCTTTTGTCGGCGGGATATCCCGAAAATAAGCTTTTTGTGGCTCAGTCTCTTGACGAAGCAATGAAAAAGGTTTATTCTATTGAAAGCGGTGGCAGGCGGAAAATCATCCTTCTTGAAAACGACCTGCCCGATAACTACTGATTTTGCTTGACAATACCATCTTGAAAGGAAGATACCATCATGAAAATAAAGCTTGCGCTTTTATTCGGCGGAAAGAGCGTTGAACACGAGATATCCATTATCTCGGCTTTACAGGCATACGCCAGCTTAGACAAGGAAAAATACGATGTGATACCCATTTACATAACCAAGGACGGCGAAATGTTCTGCGGCGAGCATATCGGGGATATCGACGCCTACAAAGACAACAAAAAGCTTTTAAGCGAAAGCTATCCTGTCACCCTTGCCCGCTCCGGCGGAAGAGTCTGCATTATGCGCTTAGATTCCAAGCCGTTTAAAAAGCCGCTGGTGGATTACATCGACGTCGCCTTTCCGATAGTTCACGGAACCAACGTTGAGGACGGCACCATTGCCGGCTATCTCAATATGCTGGGTGTGCCCTATGTCGGCTGCGATATTCTGTCCTCCGCTTTGGGAATGGACAAATACGCCATGAAGGCGATATTTAAAGACAACGGCATACCGGTTTTAGACTGCCTTGTGTTTGGCAGCGCGGAGTATGATTCCCTGCCCGAGGGAGTCATCAGCAAAATTGAAGCCGAAATGGGATATCCTGTTATAGTAAAGCCTGTTAACCTCGGTTCAAGCGTGGGTATATCAAAGGCTGATACTCGTGAAAAGCTTGAACAGGCTTTAGAGGAGGCGTTCTTATACGCCAAAAAGGTGCTTGTTGAAAGGGCTATAACCAATCTCACCGAAATCAACTGCTCGGTTTTGGGCGACTGCGACAACGCCGAGGCTTCGGTGTGCGAGCGCCCTGTTAGTCAGGACGAAATTTTAAGCTACAGCGACAAGTATCTGGGCGGCTCAAAGTCGTCGAAGGGCATGGCAAGCACAAAAAGGGTTATTCCGGCAGACATCTCCACCGAAAACACTTTATACATTCAGGAGCTTGCGGTCAGGGCGTTTAAGGCTTTGGGCTGCTGTGGAGTTGCCAGAATCGACTTTATGATAGACAACGACTCCAAAAAAATCTATCTCAACGAAATCAACACCATCCCCGGCTCGCTTTCCTTCTATCTCTGGGAGCCCAAGGGGGTTAAGTACACCCAGCTGCTTTCAAGGATGATAGACCTTGCCCTTAAGCGTGAAAGGGAGCAGGAAAAGGTTACCTACACCTTTGATACCAACGTTCTGGCAGCTGTTAAGCTTGGCGGAACCAAGGGAGCAAAGGGCGCAAAGCTTTAATAAATCAGCAGTATCAATTTCGCCGCAAAATCACTTTATCGGGTGAATTTTGCGGCGAATTTTATATATCTGTTATCGCTCAACACATTAAACTATGCTTTCATCAAGCAGAAAATCAACTATCCCTATATTCAGAATACCCTTATCGTCATACCAGCGCTTGCGGATATCGTTTCTCACTATAATTTTCGGGAAGGAATCGCCGGTAAGAAAAAGCGGCTTATTTTCTGAGGCGGTTTTTTCTTCTGTCAGAAGTGCATATGCAGACTGAATATAAGTTTTCTTTCCGCCTGAATTTGCTATAAAGTCAATCTCACGCGATGCGACTGATGACTTGCCGAGCGAATTTGTCTCCTTGCTGTATACAACGCCTATATCCACTGCACATTCACGGATTATAAGGTCATTGTAGATAATATTTTCCATGATATGGGTCATTTCCTGCTGACGGAAGCCTATCCGCGCGTTTCTCAGACCTATATCCTCACAGTAATACTTGTTGGGATAGTCAAAATAGTTCTTGCCCTTAACATCCCAACGTTTACATTCGCTGAACAAAAAAGCGTCTGCCAGATGATCCATATAAGCCTTGACAGTGTTCATGGCAACAATGTTTTCACCGCTTCGCCTTTGCTTGGTGTTTATGGAATCGGCAACCTTTGTTGGATTGGTCAGCGAGCCTACAGACGAACACAGCAGATCGAGAATAGTGCCCAGCACATCCTCACGCTTGATCTTCTTTCGCTCTACGATATCCTTTAGGTAGACCTCGGAAAACAGCGAGGTAAGATACTGCATTTTTGCCGATTCGGTCGGACGGGAAATAATCAGCGGCATACCGCCGTAAAATGCGTATTCATCAAACGCTTCCTGCTTATCTCCGCCGACGGCGGCATAATATTCCGAAAAGCTCAATGGGTGAACCCTGATTTCGTCGCTCCGTCCGCGGAACTCTGTAAGAATATCGCTTGAAAGCATTCTGGAATTGCTTCCGGTTACATAGATATCAAGATTGGCAAGGGACTTTAAGTCATTGAGCGCGTCATAAAAGGTGATTTTCTTTCCCTTGCTGTTATAAGGATTGTCAACCTCGTCTGACATCTGAATTTCATCAACAAACAAATAGTACTTCTCGTTCGTCCCTTCTACCATTTTGCGGACATGGCTTGCAAGCTCAAGCGGGTTTCTGAAGCGTATATCACGTGTAAGGTCAAGCTCATAGGAAAGAATGTGTTCGCTGTTAACACCATGGCTTAAAAGATAGCTGCGGAACAGTGTCATCAAAAGATACGACTTTCCGCACCTGCGAATGCCGGTGATAACCTTCACCTGACCGTCCCACATAAAGGAGATAAGCTTATTTAAATAGCGGTCGCGTTTTATTTCCATATCTGCCTCCATTGAAATGTTTCAGACTTTAGTATGCTACTTTTCAATGAATATTATACACCCTGAATTGTTTTAAGTCAAGAGGCTGACTGCAATGTCTGTCTTGTACTTTTCGCCGTTATAAATTGTACAAAAAACCAAGCGGACGAATCCATCATAGGTTCGTCCGCTTTTATTATTGTCAATATTTGCTCTGCGCAATCCGCTGTCCGGCGTTACTGCTTTATTTCGCCGCTTTCATCATATCGTATTGTCTTTTCGGATGCAAGCGAGCCGTCCTCATTCCGCTTTCTTTCTATGGTGCAGGAAAGATACTCCTTGCCGTTCTGAACAAGATACTGTTCCTCACTGTAGTTGTTCTCCACGCCGTTGGAGTAGTAATCCACCGTTCCCTTTGAAAGAAGCCTTTCCTTTGAATCCCACCTTATGGCTATGCTTTCCCACAAGGTGCTTATTATCCGGCTGTAGTCATCGGAATACAAAGAGTTAGTATAGCTTGATGATTCCTTTGACTTGCTGAAGGATATAACCCTCTGACCGTCGCTCTGCGTAATAGCGGCTTCGTAGCCCGCCAGCTCGCCGTCTTCATCAAGCCTTGCCGTAAGCGCTCCCACCACATTTGCAAGCTCTTCATCCGAGCAGACATAATAGTTCTTTTCCAAAACCACGCCGTTGCTTTCAACGCTGTTTAGTGGCTTCAGATAGTATCCGTCGATTTCAAGCCTGTCGTAAGAGCCGAAATTAAGCGCGGGATCTTTCTCCCCGCAGCCGGCAAAGCTCAGCACAACCGATATAAGAATTACCGCGATAAGCGAAAGTCTGATGTATTTATTTAAATTGCCCATATTTATCTCCTGAATCTATGCAATACAACCGTTCGTATGAATTACAAAAATAGTGCGAGTAAGCCTGTAAGCCGAGTTCTGTCGTGTACGGCAATCTATCTACGCCTTACGTCGCCGCAAGGCTCAAGCCACCTATAACGGCATATCCGCCGAGCAGACGTTGATATGCCGGACCAAACGGTGTTGCATCGGGTAGGGTTTACATGGCAGCGCAGTCTCCTGCGCTCCGGTGAGCTCTTACCTCGCCTTTCCATCCTTACTACACCAAGGTGTAGCGGTATATTTCTGTTGCACTTTCCCTAAGGTCGCCCTCGGCTGACGTTATCAGCTACCCTTGCTCTGTGATGCTCGGACTTTCCTCATCCGCTGTTAAAACAGCGTCCGCTGCCGTATAGCTTACTCGCAGG
>USEH01000163.1 GCA_900553675.1 uncultured Ruminococcus sp.
TTAATCAAAATACTTTTTATCCAGCTTTAAAGCCTCATACAATCCGTCAAAGTTGTCGGTATTATTGCCTATGTAGAAGGAAAATCCCCACGCGTTATTAACGTCATCGTATACATAAGCATAGCCATACATATAGCCTTTTTCTTCGTCGTGAAGCCTGAACAAAGCGTTGCTTTCGGTAAAGCCGGTATTCACCGCGCCGGAGTAATACTCATCGAACAGCACCACTACTACACAGCCTTCGTCACCAGCAAGCCTCGCTGCGTACACCTTCAAGTTGTGTCCCGCCAGAATGAGCTCTTTATAGTAGCTGTAGTATCCAAGCCTTTCGGTCGCCAAAACGTCCTTCAAGCGTTCCTCCGAGGGGATGATCTTCATAATATGATCTTCTTTGTCCATGCCGATGTAGTAATCGTCACATTCATAAACTACAAAATCGGATATCTCATCCTCCGGCTCAGAAGCAGTTACAGGCTTTTCTGCAACTTGGGTCGGCGTGGGCTTGTCGGGGCTCAAAACCTTTACCGCTCTGCCGAAAAGCGTCTTGGGGCTGTCTGTGCCGAACGGCAGAAACATTATCGCGACAGTAAGGCATATTCCGACCGCAACGTTTACAACAACCGTGTAATTTCCGCTATCCTCCGACGAATTGACCTTAATTAACGCCGCCGACAAAGCGACAACTATAATAATAAAGAACAGTAAAATCAATATGTTTATAAATCCGCCGCTTGGTTGTGCCATATCGACTTGCATATCGTCTTCAAAGTACTTTTTGTCCAGCTTTATGGCTTCATATATTCCATCGTAGTCAATGGTCTTGTCACCTATTCTATATCCATATCCGCGCAAGTCTGCGATGCTTTCTTTCACATACACATAGCCGTACAAATATCCTTTATCCCCGTCGTAAAAGCCGAAAGGATTGTCGTCCAGATAAAACGCCTTGTTATCCTCGTCCTGATAGTAATCTTCAAACAACACTGCGCATACAAAGCCGGGATCGTCCGAAAGCCTTGCCGCATACACGTTAAGGTGTTGACCGGCAAGCAGATATTTGTCTGAAAAGCTATAATAACCGCGCTCTTTGTCGTTCTTGGTTTTTTCAAGCCACTTTTTTGAGGGTATTATCTCCATAACATGGGTTCCCTTGTCCATGCCGATGTAGTAATCCTCACATTCGTAAACTACAATGTCGGGAAACTCCTTTTCTTTCGGCTCATCCTGTTTTGCCGGCTCCGGCTTGTCGGGATTCAGGGCGTACACCGCCATTTCGTAAAGGCTGTCCGGAGCCTTGTTTCCGAACGGCAGAAACATTATCGAAATCAAAAGGCATATTCCAACGGCGAAGTTTGTAAAAGTCTTTAACGACTCCTTGCAGCTTCCCGAATTTACCTTGATTATAGCCACCGCAGCGGCGGCTGCCAAAGCAATAAAGAATAACATAACAGGAATATTCATCACATATACCTCTTTTACAGCACGATATGTCTCCGCAGGTCTGCACCGGCGACAATATCACATTATTTATACAATTCCGCCTTCATAATTATTGCATCCTCGCATGGGCGGTCGTAATAATTTTTTCTTTCCGCGATTTTCTTAAAGCCCAGCTTTTCATAAAGAGCGATAGCCGGCAGGTTCGACTTTCTTACCTCCAAAAAAACGTCTCCCTCAAAGCCTTCAAGTGCCTTTTCCAAAAGCTTTCCTGCAATTCCTCTCCTGCGATACTCCGCCGCAACGGCAACGCTGTCGATATTCAAATCGTAAAAACAGCTCAGCGCGCAATATCCTGCCAAAGCCCCATCTGCAAAAGCGACAAAAGTTGAAAAGCCATCCTTGCCCATGCGGTAGCTAAAATCTTCCTCGCTCCATGAGTCCGAATCGAAGCACTCTTCCTCGATTCTGAGGATTCCGGCGATATCTCCCGCTTCGGCGTTCCTTATCTCTATCATTTCCGACCGTCCTTGCCGCCTATAAGCATGGTGTAAAGCTCGCTCTTTGAAAATCCCGACGTCTTTGCAATCTCACGGCAGGCGTCCGCCCCGCGCATTCCCTTGGCTACAAGCTCACTCACCTGAGCAAGCGCGTCCTCACAGGTCAGCGGCTTTACTTCCTCTTTATATCCCTCGACTATAAGTACATATTCCCCGCGCGGCGGGTTTTCCTCACTGTAAAGATTCACCGCTTCCGAAAGGGTAGTCCTTATTATCTCCTCGTGAAGCTTTGTAAGCTCGCGGCAGAGGGTTATTTTTCTGTCCCCGAAGAACTTTAAAAGGTCGTTCAGCGTTGCAATCACCTTGTGGGGAGCCTCGTAGAATATAAGCGTTCTTTCCTCATGCGCGCAGGCGGAAAGTGTTTCGTATCTCGAACGCTTTGCAACCGACGGAAATCCCTCAAACGCAAACCTCGAAGTGTCCAGCCCGCTCACGGCAAGAGCAGATATAAGCGCGCTCGGTCCGGGTACAACCTCGGTCGGGATTCCGTTCTCGGCGCAAAGCCGAACCAGATCCTCGCCGGGGTCGGAAATGCAGGGCATACCCGCGTCGGTTATAACAGCGCAGGTCTCTCCCGCGATTATCCTCTTTATTATACTCTCACCGGAGTACTTGTGATTGTGCTCGTGATAGCTCACCATCGGCTTTTTAATGCCGAAATAGTTTAAAAGCTTAGCCGAAACGCGGGTGTCCTCGGCGGCTATAAAATCAACGCTCTTTAAGGTCTCAACCGCTCTGTAGGTCATGTCTCCCAGATTTCCAATAGGCGTTCCCACAACATAAAGTCTGCCTGACATAGTTTTTTCCCTTTCCTTAAGCTCAGTCGGTGAGCTTATATATCTGCCGCATTCATCACTCGGTTAGCTTATATATCCTCCGCATAGTCACTCGGTCAGTTTATATATCCGCCGCATTTCCTGAGAGTAGCCGCCCGCTTCGTCCAACACATAAAGCGGCTTTTCTATTTTGAGATACTTCGAGCCGCCCAGCCTGCCCTCAACAAGTATCAGCCAAGGGTCGCTAACGGGATTTTTCTGAACTGTCCGCAGCCTTTTCGGCTCGATACCGTTTTGGCGCATAGCTTCCATCACGTCTGCCAGCCGTTCAGGGCGGTTGCACAAACACAGCCTTCCCCCAAAGCGCAGAAGCCTTTTTGCCGCCCGACAAACGTCGTAAACGCTGCACTCGGTCTCATGCCGCGCGATTGTCACCTCATCCGAAGCGTTTTTTATGCCCGTGTTGTTTATTTTATAGGGCGGGTTGCAGGTTACAACGTCTAACTGCTCGCCCAACTTAAATTCCTTTAAGTCCATGTGAATCGGCTCGATTTCGCCTGCTCCCGACTTCTCCTTTGAGAGCAAAAGCTGCTCATAAGCCTTCTTTTGCAGCTCCACCGCGTATATCTTTTGAGGATGGAAATTTCTCGAAAGCAGCAGGGCGACTATCCCTCCGCCGGTGCAAAGGTCGCAGACCTTATCCTTTCTTCTTGGGGACGCAAAGTCTGCAAGCAAAAAAGCGTCGGTGCCGAATCTATGCTCCTGCGAAACGCAGACGTAATACCCCTCGCCGAGGCTTTCAAAGCTGTAATCCCCGCTGTTTTCAGTCATTCTCTTCAAGCTCCTTTAACGCTGCGCTCACCATATCTTCAAGCTGTGATACGCTTGTCAGACCTCCTGCCGCCGCGCGGTATTTCGCCGCGCCTCTTCTTCCCTTAAAGTACCATGCGACATTTTTGCGTGCCTCTCTTATGCCGGTGTCCTCACCTTTAAGCGAAACAAGCAGCTTAACGTGCCTGAGCATTATTTCCATCTGCTCCTCAAAGCTCGGCTCGGGCGGGACTACCCCCGTCTCCAAAAAGGCTTTTATCTGACAGAATATCCACGGTCTGCCATAGCTCGCCCTTGCCAACGAGCAAAGGTCGCAGCCGGTTTCGTCATACATTCTTTTGCAGTCCTCTGCGCTTTTTATATCACCGTTCCCGATGACCGGAATATTCACCGCCTGCTTTACGGCTTTTATCACCGACCAGTCAGCCTCGCCGGAATACATCTGCTTTCGGGTTCTGGCATGAACGGCTATTGCGCTTGCCCCCGCCTGCTCCATCATAACGGCGAACGGCACGGCGTTTATGCTGTCCTCATCCCAGCCGGAACGGATTTTCACCGTTACAGGGCAGTCGGCAGCGTCAACCGCCGCGCGGACTATCTCAGCCGCCAAATCTGGGGTTTTCATAAGCGCGCTTCCGCCGCCCGGGTTTACCACCTTCGGCACAGGGCAGCCCATGTTTATATCTATAATATCCGGCTTATACGAGTTGACCATCCGAACTGCGCGTCCGATATACTCCGGCTCCTCGCCGAAAAGCTGTATTGCATAGGGCCGCTCGAAGCCGGTGACCTCGCACAGCTCGGCGGTCTTCTGGGAATTATAGCAAAGCCCCTTTGCCGAGACCATCTCGCTTACAAGCAGGCTTGCTCCGAACTCGCGGCAGACAGTTCTGTAGGCTCTGTCCGCAACCGAAGCCATCGGAGAAAGCGCGCAGGTTCTTTCTATTTTGACGTTTTGGATGTTTATATACTGCATTTTACTCTTCCTGAGAGATTATTGATTGGTTTAAAAGATATTATAGCATATTATCAGCCATATTTCAATTACAAAACAGTTAATTTTCCATTATTCCCTCTTGCTCTTGGGTGAAAATATGGTATACTATATTATGTGGATTGTATTTTGAGAATGATTTATTGGATATCTTGGTTTGGCTATATATCTGAGTATAGTATAAGCCGAAAGTTTGTGCAGGGATGGACGTGCTTCGCACGCCCATAGGGAAACCCCTTACGGTGGTTTCCCCACTGAAAAACAGTCCACTGGACTGTTTTTCATCCCCTTCCTGCGTTTCGCTTCGCAAGGGATTTCGCTCCCT
>USEH01000164.1 GCA_900553675.1 uncultured Ruminococcus sp.
TTTCTGCTTTGGCAATTGTGCGGTGGCGCCTTAGCTTACTTTTAACCACCGCAATGGCACTGACCCTTATTACCGCACCACTTCCGAAGCCCAAGCCGATTCCAGATGACCCGAATACCGGCGCGGACAACAGCGATTCGCCAAATTGTGATGATGATGAAAAGAATTTCGATAATTAAATTCTCGGCATTTCTTCCCCAAAATACTCCTTGAACATTTTTTCAAGCAGCAAAATCATCCTCGGATTTGTTTCATATATCGGCAAAAGTACACTTGCTTCTTTAGCAGCTTGCCTGGCGGCTTCAAGGTCGCCAGGCTTGTTTCGTCTTACCATGCTCCACGCCTTGTTATAAAGCGTTTCCGGCATATCAGCAAATCTGCGCACCTTTTTTGCATACCTGATTCCGCGGTCGCAAATCTCTATGCACTCATCATATCTTCCAAGCAATCCAAGCATTTTTGAAAGATTGTAGTAAATCATCGGCAAAAGCCGCTTGGCTTCCTCGGGGTCTTGAATAACATCTTCATAAAAGTGCTGGATATGCTTATAATACCTTATAGCTTCCTCAAGATTCCCCAGCCTATAATGACAATTGGCAATGTTGTTTAAAGCTACTGCTTCTATATAAGTTAGGGTAAGCGGCAGCCTTTGCGGCGAATAGTTGGGATGGACAGCCCTGAGCGCATTTTCAAGTCTGACAATTGCCGCGCCGCGCGGCGTATCTTTATCGCGAAAGCTCAAAACCGTTGACACAACTTCGTAAAACAGCGTATCCATATTGCTGAAATTATCTTTCATCTTTCCAAGCGATTCGATCATAGGCTCTGCTCTGGCGTAATCGTTCAAAGCAAGAACTGTTCTGATTTCAAATTGCAAACGCGCTATATCCGCCTCTACCTGATCGGTCATAAACATAATCGGGGCGTCGGAATATCCCAAACGCTGCAAAAGCGCACGTATATGCTTTTGCGTGGGCGGGTTTTCGCCGTTCTCGATTCTTGAAAGCGTTGCAACCGAGCATATGCCCTCGGCAAGCTGCAGCTGTGTTATGCCCATTTCGGTGCGGCGAATTTTCATGAATTTTCCTATATTGTATACTGACATATTACCTCTCTCACGATGCATTCGGAAGCTCAAAAATATGATAATACAATATTAACTGATTCTTTTCGGATTGTCAATAATAGCGCCTTTCATATGCTGTAGCAAAAGCAGGATCAATTCCTGCATTTTTCAGCATTAAATAGCTTTCGGGATGCTTATCGCAAATCAGCCCCTCTTTCTAAGCTCCCAGAACGCAACTGCGCTTGCGGCAGCGACGTTTAAAGAATCCACCCCGTGCGACATGGGTATCTTAACGGTGTAGTCGCAGTCGGCAATGGTCTTTTTGGCAAGACCGTCCCCCTCCGAGCCTAAAATTATCGCAAGCCGCGATTCGGCGGCAAGCCTTGGGTCGTCCATGCTTACGGAATTATCGTCAAGAGCCATGGCGGCGGTTTTAAAGCCCAAGCCGCGCAAAAGCTCCGCGCCCGAGCGCTCCCATTCCGCGCGGTCGGCTCCTATATACGTCCACGGAATCTGAAACACCGTTCCCATGCTCACCCTTACCGCCCTGCGGCAAAGTGGGTCGCAACAGGATGGAGTTACAAGCAAAGCATCCATATTCAAAGCGGCGGCAGAGCGGATAATCGCGCCGACATTTGTCGCATCTGCAATGTTTTCAAGCACCGCTATCCTTAAAGCGCCCCTGCATACCTCCTCCGCCGTTTTAAGTATGGGACGACGCATCGCACACAGCACTCCCCTGTAAAGGGCATAGCCGGTCAGGGCTTCCAGCACCCCATCGTCGGCGGTATAAACTGGAATATCATTCCCAGACGTATCTTCCTCCAGCCTGCTGATTATCTCCGCTGCCTGACCGTTTATATGCTTGCGCTCGGTTAAAAGCGACAGCGGCTGATATCCGCAGTCCAGCGCAAGCTTAATCACCTTCGGGCTTTCCGCTATGAAAATGCCCTTTTCGGGCTCCAAACGGTTTCGCAGCTGAGCCTCGGTAAGGCGGGTGTAAACCGTAAGCTCAGGGGCTTCAAGGCTTGTGATTTCTATGATTTTCGGCATTGTTATACTTCCTTAATAGATTTTATTGTTATGCAGATTATATCACATAAAAAAGAAAAAAGCCAGCGTTTTGCCGGCTTTTTTCAGCTTCATCTGCGAAATCACGCCTTGATAACAGGTCTTACATACTTCCAGAAACGTTTTTCGTCGTGATAGAAATAAAACACCCTTCCCTGAGTTGTATCAAGCCGATATCCGCTCTTTGACCAATCGAAGTCCTTCATAGCCTGCTCGATTTTAGCTTCAACGGCGCCGTTTTCGGTGGCGTAGTTAAAGGGTCCATGCTCGAAAACGATATACTCCCCCTCAGGAACGTCCATAAGCTGCATATTTGCGGGGACTTCACCGCAGTAGTCCGCCGGAAGTCGAACTCCGTATGCCTCCGCAAGCGGGATCCCCCAGCTGCAAATCCTGCCGGACGGTTCGTTTATATACGCCATCAGCTGACCCGAGCTTGCATTCTCCTCGGTTCCGCCCACATCGTCGAGCTTGCCCTTTATGCTGTCAAGCAGTCCGCAGATAGTCTCGCAGTCCTGCCCCGGAATCTTCGACTGCTTCTGCCAGAAATCCCAGTAGCCTATGCTTTCATAGTTTCTTATGTGCAAAAATTTGTGCGCGGGTATCGTCACAAAATATGTCTTTACAGTGCCGTTTGTACTCATAGTGTATACTCCTCCAATTTCTATAATATGACAGTCGAAAGGTCTTAAAAGCGTTCTCAGCACCAAGGGAACCGGCTTTTTGCGGTATTCGCTCGGCGAAATGCCATACAGCTCCCTGAAGGAGCGTGTAAACGCCTCGTGCGAGGAAAAGCCGTAGTCTAAGGCAATTTCTAAGATTCCTTTTTTGGTATCGCGGATATCCTTAAGTGCGAAAGCCAGCTTTCTTGCGCGCAGATAATCCTTAAAGGACATCCCCGAAATCTCTTTAAACTTCCTCGACATATAAAATTCCGAATACCCGAGCTTTCGGGCAAGCTTCGCCAAAGCCAAGGCTTCATCATCCCCGCTTTTTATGCAGCTGTCGATTTCGTCTATAATTGTCTGAACATATCTGTACCAATCTTGCATATTGATTTCCTTTCAACTGTATGCTCATATTATAGCAGAGCGATTGGATGCGCGCTTGATTTTACTTGCGATAATGAAATAAGGAGCGATCTTTTTGTTAGAACGCTCCTTTTTAAGTTTACTTGCGGGATAAAGCTGTCAATCCACCGGCTTCATAGTCGGGACGGAAAAGACATCTCGGTTATTGGGTTACTAAAGTGGTATTCACTGTACTACCCCAAATGATTTGCCGCCCTATTGTGTTTGATACAACCTTTCTTTACTACCCCATACGTGCTATTTGATGTTGTATTTGGTGTAAATGGTGTAAGTCTCTTTTCGTCGCCAACAATAAAACTGCGTCAAATGTTTGCCGCTTTATTATACTCATTTTTGAAGTACGAGTCAAGACCTTCAAATTCAGACCTCCTTAACTCCTTCGTTACATCGGTATAAATGTTAAGGGTAGTAGAAATATCTTTGTGACCAAGCGTATCCTGAATGACCTTGACATTAACCCCTGCCTCACACATTCTTGTCGTGAATGTATGTCTTAATGAATGGCAGCTAAAATGCGGAAGCAAAACCTTTGCATTTTCATCTTTCAAAAGCTGTTCATCATTGCAGTCACGGATGATACGACGGATTGCTTTGTTAAGGGTTGCCTGATGTTGCGGCTGTCCAAAGCGGTTAAGAAAGATAAAATCAGTATATCCGTCCACAACAGCTTCACAATGAATATCAAGCAACTCCTGTCTTTCTTTTTCCATAAGGAATGCTTCTTTGACGAAATCCAACATCGGAACTTGGCGTTTTCCAGCCGGAGTTTTCGTGGTATTGATATTAAAATAGCAACCACGCCTACTACCGTCAGTTCTATGGTCATAATATACCAGCGTGTGATTAACATTGATAATTCCTTCGTCCAAATCAATGTCGCACCATCTGAGACCCGTTGCTTCTCCTACACGAAGCCCAGTTCCAACCAACACCGCAAAAATTGGATACCACAAACTTGCAGATGGCGTGTTCTTTAGATAACTCAAAAACAGTTCCTGTTCCGGTCTCGTTAAGGCTCTGCGTTTCTCAGTTTGAAAACAATGAGACTGCTTTAACTCTTTCAGAACATTATTGGAAGGATTATTTCTGAGATAATTATCATCAACTGCCATATCCAAAATCTGATGAAGAACCGTATGGATATTGTCAATGGTCGCCGGTTTCAAATGGCGTTCATCAGCAAGATAGTTGTAAAACCTCTTAATATCCGTCTTTTTCAAAGAAGAAACAGTCTTTGAACCAATCTGTTGGCGCACAAAAGTCTCATACATATATTTGTAGTTTTCAAAGGTGTTGTTTTTCAGACCTCGCTTCAAATCTTTCCAAAGCTCATACATATCGTTGAGGGTAGTATATCGAGCTTCTGCTTTTATGCCGTCTTTCTTGTCTTTTTCTATTTGTTCCTCTTTGTATCGAAGTTCATCAAGAGTCTTAGCATATACATAACGCCTTTTTCGGTTGGCGTCCGTCCAACAATAATGATATGTACCGTCTGCTCGCTGTGATTCTCCTGTACGGAGAACAACTCTTGATTTATCTCTTCTTTTTGGTTTTGCCATTTTCTTTTCCTCCTAAACCTTTTCTACTTTGTCCATATACTTATCAAACTTCTCACGGTTTATCAAAATCTGTGTTCCATTGCGACACCTTCTGCACTTAGTCCGTGAACACGGAGCTTGTGTCCGATGTCTT
>USEH01000165.1 GCA_900553675.1 uncultured Ruminococcus sp.
CGCAGGATGGGTAGTTTAAAAACAGTCCGGTGGACTGTTTTTTCGTAGGGAAACCCTCGTCGGGGGTTTCCCTATGGGCGTGCGGAGCACGTCCATCCCTGCACAAACTATCCCATACAACAAACTATGATATATAGCCGCACTTCCCTATCAAATTGAACAACCATCTATCAAAAGCCCAAAATATACAGAAATCCGCCCCGCAGACGAAAACCGCCCGTGAAGCGGACTCCACTAACTCAAAATCAATTTCCGATTATCAGTTGTTGATCAGCTTGTCCTCGCCGTTCCAAGCGTAAAGCTTTCTGATATCCTCACCGACGATCTCGCTGGGATGCTCGCTTGCAAGCTTTCTCATAGCGTTGAAGTGAACCTGTGCGCCCGCGTCGGACATATCAAGCAGGAACTCCTTTGCAAAGGTACCATCCTGAATGTCCTTCAAAATCTTGCGCATGGTCTTCTTGGTTTCCTCGGTGATTATCTTGGGACCGGTGATGTAGTCGCCGTACTCGGCAGTGTTGGAAATGGAGTATCTCATTCCCTTGAAGCCGGACTGATAGATAAGGTCAACTATGAGCTTCATCTCGTGGATGCACTCGAAGTATGCGTTTCTGGGGTCGTATCCTGCCTCGACAAGAGTCTCAAAGCCTGCCTGCATAAGTGCGCATACGCCGCCGCACAAAACTGCCTGCTCGCCGAAGAGGTCGGTTTCGGTCTCGGTGCGGAAGGTGGTTTCCAAAACGCCCGCTCTTGCGCCGCCGATGCCCAGAGCGTAGGCAAGTCCGATGTCCCAAGCGTCGCCGGTGGCATCCTGCTCAACGGCTATAAGGCAGGGAACACCCTTGCCCGCCTGATACTCGCTTCTTACGGTGTGACCGGGTCCCTTGGGGGCGATCATGATGACGTTGACATTCTTAGGCGGCTTGATGCATCCGAAGTGGATGTTAAAGCCGTGTGCAAATGCCAGGGTCTTGCCCTCGGTGAGGTTCGGCTCGATGGATTCCTTGTAAAGCTTAGCCTGCTTTTCGTCGTTGATTAAAATCATGATGACGTCGGCAATCTTGGCAGCTTCAAAGGAGGTCATAACCTTCAAGCCCTGAGCCTCAGCCTTAGCCCAGCTCTTGGAGCCTTCATACAAACCTACAACAACATTAACTCCGCTGTCCTTGAGGTTAAGCGCATGAGCGTGTCCCTGTGAACCGTAACCAATGATTGCTACTGTTTTGCCCGCGAGCTTTGAAAGGTCGCAGTCCTGCTGATAGAAAATTCTTGCCATAATAATTATCTCCTTTTTATATAGTGTTAATAATTGGTAACCTTTCTTATAGTAGAGCTGCCGCGCTCGAGGGATATTATTCCGGTGCGGCAAATCTCTAATATCTTGTAATCCTTCATCAGATTTACAAAATCGTCTATCCGCCTTGTGTCGGCGGTGAGCTGTAGAATGATGGAGTTGCGCGAGTAATCAACCGTCTTCGCTCCGAACGCCTGCGAAGCCGCAAGGATTTCATCCCGCGTTTCGGGGTCGTTTTCGAGCTTTATAAGCATAAGCTCGGCAGTAACCGATTCCTCGCTCTTAAGCTCGCTTATTGAGCAGACGTCGGGCAGCTTGTAAAGCTGGTTTATAAGCTGCTGCTTGTTAACCTCCTCGCCCTCGAACAGCACCGTGATACGTGAAAGCTCGGGCGATTCGGTTTCGCTGACGGTCAGCGCGCCTATGTTGAACTGGCGGCGTCTGAACATACTTGTAACGCGGTTTAAAACGCCGAACTGGTTTTTAACGAGTACCGCAACCGTGTATCTTTGCATATCAGTCACCCACCTTAACTATAATATCGTCCATCGAGCCGCCGGGAGGAAGCATGGGCAGAACCATCTCGTCCTTGTCTATCCGGCAGTCTATCAGGTATGGAGAGCTTGCCGAGAAAGCCGTTTTCAGGGCGGAATCAAGCTCTTCAACCGTGTTAACGGTCACTCCGTCCGCACCAAAGGCTTTTGCAAGCGCAACAAAATCGGTTTTTCTGTTGAGAACGGTGTTTGAGTAGTGCTTTTCAAAGAACAGCGTCTGCCACTGACGAACCATTCCCAGAACGCCGTTGTTCATAAGCAGTATGACAAGCGGAACGTTGTAGGTTACGGCTGTTGCAAGCTCGTTCAGGCACATTCCAAAGCTGCCGTCGCCGGTGATAAGGACGGTCTTTTCGCCGGTGCCGTAGGCAGAGCCGATTGCCGCGCCCATGCCGAAGCCCATTGTTCCCAAGCCGCCGCTTGAAATAAACCGCCTGCTTTTCTTAAAGACAAGCTCCTGCGCAGCCCACATCTGATGCTGACCTACGTCTGTCGCAACCGGTGTGTTCTCGCCAAGGTACTTATTCAGCGTCCTTATGGCGTTTTTTGGAGTCAGACCTTCGCGATTGTCCTCGTGTCCGCGTTCCAATGCGCGCAGCCGCGCGATTTTTTCCCTCCACTCGGGGTGGGATACGCTTTTCAAAAGCGGTAAAAGCTTTTCAAGAGTCTTCTTGATGTCCCCGCGCAGACCAACGCTGTCGGCAGTGGTTTTGGAAAGCTCCGAGCCGTCTATATCTATGTGGACGATTCGCGATTTCGTCGCAAACTTGTGCCTGTTGCCGGTTGAGCGGTCGTTGAACCTGACGCCAAGAGCGATTATGCAGTCGGCGTTGTGCATAGCAGTCGAGCAGGCGTAATGACCGTGCATTCCCTGCATTCCCAAAAATCTGGGATGCTCGGTGGGAACTCCCGAAATGCCCATCATCGAGCAGCCTATCGGGGAGTCTATCTTATCCGCAAGAGCTAATACCTCCTCCTGTGCGCCGCTTGAAAGCATGCCTCCGCCGAAGTAGATAAACGGTCTTTCGCTGTCGTTGATTACCTCAGCTGCCTGAGCTATCCGCAAGTCCTTTGCGGGCTGAGGCTCTGCCGGCTTAACCGGCGGCTGGGGGCGATACTCCCACAATGAAATCTGAACGTCCTTGGGAACGTCGATAAGCACCGGTCCGGGGCGACCCGAGGTTGCAAGCTCTATAGCCTCCCTGATGGTGTCGGCGAGGTTTGCAACGTCCGAAACAAAGTAGTTGTGCTTGGTTATAGGCAGGGTGATACCGGTTATGTCAATCTCCTGAAAGCTGTCGTAGCCTATTTGCGTGGTGGGGACGTTTCCGGTGATGGCTATAAGCGGAACGGAGTCCAGAAAAGCCGTTGCTATGCCGGTTACAAGATTTGTAGCACCCGGACCGGAGGTTGCAAATACAACTCCAGGCTTGCCGGTGGAACGGGCGTAACCGTCCGCCGCGTGAACCGCTCCCTGCTCGTGTGCTGTCAGGATATGCTCGATTTCGTCCTGATATTTATACAAAGAGTCGTAAACGTTGATTATCTGCCCGCCCGGGTATCCGAAAATAACCTTTACGCCCTGCTCAACAAGCGTCTTAACAATTATATCTGCGCCTGACAAGAGCATTGATTATCACTTCCTTGCAATAGTTAGTTTTGCGTAACAATGCGTCGCGCAACGTTACTCTTTGCCGCTTCAGAGATTTGCAAGTATCAAATCTCCCATTTCGGTGCAGCCTACCTTGCGGCACTTGGCGGCTTCGTTGGGGTCGGCAGGCATTATATCCGCAGTTCTTATGCCCATATCCAGAACCTTGGAGACGGCAGACTCGATGCAGTCCGCCTCGGCAGCCATATCAAAGCTGTAGCGAAGCATCATTGCCGCTGAAAGGATGGTTCCTATGGGGTTTGCAATGTCCATTCCCGCAATGTCGGGGGCGGAGCCGTGAATAGGCTCGTACAGTCCCACGCTTGTTGCACCGAGACTTGATGAGGGTATCATTCCGATAGAGCCGGTTATCATGGATGCTTCGTCCGAAAGAATGTCGCCAAACATGTTTTCGGTGACGATAACGTCAAACTGGGCGGGATTCTTGACTATCTGCATAGCGCAGTTGTCGACAAGCATGTCGCTAAGCTCGACATCGGGGTATTCCTCGGCAAGACGGTGCATTACCGACTTCCAAAGACGGCTGGTGTCCAGAACGTTTGACTTTTCCACCGAGCAGAGCTTGTGGTTTCTCTTGCGCGCAGTCTCAAAGCCGATTCTGCCGATTCTTTCTATTTCGCTTTCGGAGTATTTCATGATATCGCGGGAGACCTTTTCGCCACTCTCCTCGGAGGTGGTATGCTCGCCGAAGTATATGCCGCCGATAAGCTCGCGGACTATTATGAAATCAATTCCCTTTTCAACGATAGACGGGCGCAGAGGAGACGCACTGGCAAGCTGCTGCCAGATTTTTGCGGGGCGGTTGTTTGAATATACACCCATGCCCGCTCTCAGACGGAGCAGCCCCTTTTCGGGACGCTTGTCGCCGGGCATAGAGTTCCATTTTGTTCCGCCGACCGCGCCTAAAAGAACGCTGTCAGATTCGAGACACTTTTTAAGCATGTCTGCGGGAAGAGGGTCTCCCCACTTGTCGATGGCAATGCCGCCCATGTCAACGTCTGTATAATTAAATGTGTGGGAGAAACGGGCAGCAATGCCACCAAGCACTTTTACAGCCTGATTCACTATTTCGGGACCAATGCCGTCGCCCCTGATCAGAGCTATATTTTTAACCATTGTTATCATTCCTTTCACGAAAAATAGGATAAATCAAAACTATCTATCAAAAGCAAAGACTTAAAAGTTTCGTCCACCTTTTCAAAGGTGGCAGGGTCGAGGGGCAGAGCCCTCGCAGGGTCAAGGGACAGAGTCCCTTGCGAGGTCAAGGGCGAGGAGCCCTTGTCGCTCCCCGCAGGGAGCGAAATCCCCAGCGAAGCGAAACGCAGGATGGGTAGTTTAAAAACAGTCCGGTGGACTGTTTTTTC
>USEH01000166.1 GCA_900553675.1 uncultured Ruminococcus sp.
CTTAAAATACTTAACAGCAGCCTCGAACATGCGGATATTGTAGTTGCCTGGAACGTTGCGGTAAAGTCCCGCGCCGACTCTTTCCGAGTGACCCATCTTGCCGAACACTCTGCCGTCGGGAGAGGTTATGCCCTCAATCGCGTATGCGGAGTCGTTGGGGTTGAAGTGTATATCGCCGGTTGCGTTGCCTTTAAGGTCGACATACTGGGTTGCAATCTGACCGCCCGCCGCAAGCTTTCTTATAAGCTCCTCGCTGCAAAGGAATCTTCCTTCGCCGTGGGATATCGGGACGTTTACAATGTCGCCCACGTTCATCAGGCTCAGCCAGGGCGACTTGTTGGAAGCTATGCGGGTGCGCACGATTCGCGACTGGTGGCGGCTGATGGTGTTAAAGGTCAGCGTTGGGCAGCTTTCGTCGGTGTCGATTATCTTTCCATACGGCACAAGACCAAGCTTTATAAGTGCCTGGAAGCCGTTGCAGATTCCGCACATCAAACCGTCTCTCGATTCTAACAGGTCGGTAACGCCCTCTTTTACTGCGGCGTTGCGGAAGAAGGCGGTTATAAACTTGCCGCTTCCGTCAGGCTCGTCTCCGCCGGAGAAGCCGCCTGGGATGAATATCATCTGAGCGGACTTAAGCTTGTCGGCAAAGCTTTCAACGCTGCGCGAAATGCCGTCCGCCGAGAGGTTGTTTATAACAAGTATTTCAGGCTCGGCACCTGCGTCGGCAACAGCCTTTGCGCTGTCGTATTCGCAGTTGGTGCCGGGGAACGCGGGGATAAGAACCTTGGGCTTGGCAGTCTTGATCGCAGCTGACTTATGCTCTTTAACGCTGTAGCTGAAATTCTCAAACTTAGTGCCGCTGTTTTTGATGTTGCAGCTGTAAACGCTTTCAAGCTTGTTTTCGTATGCGGAAAGAAGCTCTTCAATGCTAAGGCTTTCGCCGCCGAGGGTGATTCTGCCGTCGGAAGTAGTCTCACCTAAAAGCTCGCCGTCGAGGTTGGCGGTTGCTTCTAAGATGAACGAAGCGTAGTCGTAGCCAAAGATTTCGTTTACGGTTGCGGTGTTTGCATATTTAAAGCCTACGCCGTTGCCAAAGCTCATCTTCATTACTGCTTCCGCGATACCGCCCATGCCAGGGGTGTAGGCACTGACAGCCTTGCCGCTGCGCAGGATTTCGGTGACCTTATTATATAAAGCTATCAGCGAATCGGTTTTGGGCAGACCGTTTTCGTCAGATTCGGGGCGAAGAACATAAACCTTGTGACCCGCCGCTTTAAATTCGGGGGATACTATATCCTTAACCTTTTCGGTGGTTACGGCAAAGGATACAAGCGTGGGAGGAACGTCTAAATCCTCAAACGTGCCGCTCATAGAGTCCTTGCCGCCGATTGCGCCTATTCCAAGCTCTAACTGAGCCTTGAACGCGCCTAAAAGTGCCGAAAGCGGCTTGCCCCAGCGCTTGCCGTCCTTGTTTGGATGCTCGAAATACTCTTGGAAGGTAAGATACACGTCCTCAAACTTTGCACCCGAGGCAATAAGCTTTGAAACCGACTCGACAACCGCAAGGTAGGCTCCGTGATAGGGGCTGTTTTCGGTGATGAACGGATTGTAGCCGAACGCCATCAGCGAGCAGTCGTCGGTGTGCTTTTTCTCGACGGAAATCTTTTGCACCATCGCCTGAATCGGGGTAAGCTGGTTTTTGCCGCCGAACGGCATAAGAACAGTTCCCGCGCCGATGGTGGAGTCGAATCTCTCCGAAAGACCGCGCTTTGAGCAGATGTTCAGATCAGCCGCCAACGCCATGTAATTCTCTTTAAAGCCGCCCGAAACCGTCTTTTCAATGCTCTTGGGGGCGGCAGGGGTGATGTTTATATGCTTGTCAGCGCCGTTGGAGTTTAAGAACTCGCGGCTGATGTTTACAATTTCCTTGCCGTTCCACTTCATAACAAGCCTTGGCTCTGCCTTAACAACGGCAACGGGGCAAGCCTGAAGGTTCTCCTTGTTTGCAAGCTCCAAGAATCGCGAGACGTTATGCGGCTCGACAACTACTGCCATTCTTTCCTGAGATTCGCTTATTGCAAGCTCGGTGCCGTCTAAGCCCTCATACTTTTTGGGGACTGCGTTAAGGTCGATTTCCAATCCGTCAGCCAGCTCGCCTATCGCAACCGAAACGCCGCCCGCGCCGAAGTCGTTGCAGCGCTTTATCATCAGGCAGGCTTCCTTGCTGCGGAACAGGCGCTGGAGCTTTCTTTCCTCGGGGGCGTTGCCCTTCTGCACCTCCGCGCCGCAGGTTTCAACCGAGTGGGCGTTATGGGATTTCGACGAGCCTGTCGCCCCGCCTATGCCGTCTCTGCCGGTGCTTCCGCCTAAAAGGATAACTACATCTCCGGGTGCAGGAACCTCACGCCGGACGTTTTCAGCCGGAGTTGCTGCGATAACCGCGCCTATCTCCATTCTTTTAGCGGCGTATCCCGGGTGATAAATTTCATCTACTATGCCCGTTGCCAAACCTATCTGGTTGCCGTAGGAGGAATATCCCGCGGCGGCAGTGGTTACAAGCTTTCTCTGGGGCAGCTTGCCCTTTATGGTTTCGCTTACCGGCTTTAATGGGTCGGCAGCACCGGTAACGCGCATTGCACCATATACATATGACCTTCCCGAAAGAGGGTCGCGGATGGCTCCGCCTATGCAGGTTGCAGCGCCGCCGAAGGGCTCTATCTCGGTGGGGTGGTTGTGAGTCTCGTTCTTGAACAAAAGCAGCCAAGGCTCGGAAACGCCGTCTACATCCACATTGATTTTAACCGTGCAGGCGTTGATTTCCTCGGATTCGTCGAGCTTGTCAAGCTTGCCTTTAGCTTTGAGATACTTAACCGCAACCGTTGCAAGATCCATCAGGCAGATGGGCTTGGTTCTGCCAAGCTCCTTTCTTACAGCCAGATACTGCTCGTAAGCCGACTGCAACAGCTTGTCCTCAAAGGTAACGTTGTCGATAACCGTCAGGAAGGTGGTGTGGCGGCAATGATCCGACCAGTAGGTGTCTATCATCCTGATTTCGGTGATGGTGGGGTCGCGGTGCTCCGACTTGAAGTATTCCTGACAGAATGCAATATCGTCAGCGTCCATTGCAAGACCATATTGCGAAACAAATGCTTCAAGACCGGCTCTGTCAAGCTTTGTAAAGCCTTCAAGAGTTCTTACCTCGGTGGGGATATCGTATTTTATGCTGAGCGTTTCCGGCTTTTCAAGTGCTGCCTCGCGCGCTTCAACAGGGTTGATTACATACTTTTTGATTTCCGCGATTTCGGTATCGCTGAGGTCTCCATAAAGAGCGTAGACCTTGGCTGTGCGGATCAGCGGGCGCTCCCCCTGCGAAATTATCTGTATACACTGTGCTGCGGAGTCGGCTCTCTGGTCGAACTGTCCGGGAAGATACTCCACTGCGAAGACATACGCTCCCGACAAATCGACCTCGGCAGAGGCGATATCAAGCTGAGGTTCGGAGAATACCGTTTTGGTGGCGTACTCAAAAAGCTCGGCAGTTATATTTTCGGCGTCGTAGCGATTGATTACTCTGACATCCTTTAAAGAAGAAATACCTAAGAAAGCTTTGGCGTCGCTCAGCAAAGCCTTTGCCTCGTGCGCAAGCTCCTTTTTCTTTTCCACAAATACTCTGTAAACCATTATATCTATGTCAATCCTTTCTATTTCTTGGCTGAAAGCGCTCTTTTGCCTATATCCCTGCGGTAGAAGGCGTTGTCAAAGCTGATTTTTTCAACCTTGGCATATGCCGCCGAGATAGCGTCTTCAAGAGTGGGCGCAACGGCAGTCACACCTAAAACTCTTCCGCCGTTTGTCACAAGCTTGCCGTCGTTTATGGAAGCGCCCGCAACGTATACGCTCGGCAGAACTTCCGCAGGAATGGTCATCTCAAAGCCTTTTTCGTATGCCACGGGATATCCCTTTGAAGCCATGATAACGCAGCAGGCGCAGCCCGAATCAAATTCAACCTTGGTATCACGCAGTGTGCCGTTGGTGGTCGCCTGCATTACCGTTAGCAGGTCGGACTTTAAAAGCGGCAGTACAACCTGAGTTTCGGGGTCGCCGAAGCGGCAGTTGTACTCAATCACCTTGGGACCGTCTTTAGTTATCATCAGCCCAAAGTATAAGCAGCCCTTAAAGGTTCTGCCCTCTTTATTCATAGCGTCGATCGTCGGCAGGAAGATTTCTTTCATGCAGCGCGCAGCCACTTCCTCGGTGTAATACGGGTTCGGGGCGACTGTTCCCATGCCGCCGGTGTTAAGTCCCTCGTCGTTATCTAAAGCCCGCTTGTGGTCCATCGAGCTTACCATCGGGATTACCGTTTTGCCGTCGGTAAAGCTTAAAACCGACACCTCGGGACCTTCCAAAAACTCTTCAATTACCACCTGATTGCCGCTGTCGCCGAACTTTTTGTCCTGCATGATCTCCTTAACGGCGGCGAGGGCTTCTTCTCTTGTCATGCAGACTATTGCGCCCTTTCCGAGTGCAAGACCGTCAGCCTTTACAACCGTTGGAATAGGTGCGGTTTTCAGGTATTCAAGTGCTTTTTCGGCACTGTTAAAGACCTCGTATTCAGCCGTGGGGATGCCGTATTTCTTCATCAGGTTCTTTGAAAATACCTTGCTGCCCTCGATTATAGCAGCATTCGCTTTAGGACCAAAGCAGGGTATTCCCTTGGCTTCGAGAGCGTCCACGCAGCCTAAAACCAGCGGGTCGTCCGGCGCGACTACTGC
>USEH01000167.1 GCA_900553675.1 uncultured Ruminococcus sp.
ACGATCTTCTGTGCAACGCCCTTTTTGCCATCCAGCATGATGTTATTGATCAGACGGGTGACCAGCTTGGAATTATAAAGCGGATCCGGCAGAACGTCGCGTCTTGCGATATTACCTCTTCTTGGCACTTCGCTTCCCTCCTTCACAATTAATGATATCATTGGTACTCGAATTCGTCAGACCGCGAAAATTTCCACGCGGTCGTGCGACCCCGTTGCGTCCAAAGCAAGAGGCAACATAAATTTATATGTTAACCCCGCTTTGACAGCGGTGGAAGAATTCAAAAATAAGTTCTGCCCGAATTTTCAAGAATTACTTCTTGGCGGCCTTGGGCTTCTTTGCGCCGTACTTAGATCTTGCCTGCATTCTCTTTGCAACGCCCTGAGCATCGAGTGTTCCTCTGATGATGTGGTAACGCACACCGGGGAGGTCCCTAACTCTTCCGCCTCTGATTAAAACAACGCTGTGCTCCTGCAGGTTGTGTCCGATACCCGGAATGTAAGCGGTAACTTCGGTTCCGTTGGTAAGACGGACTCTGGCGATCTTTCTCATTGCAGAGTTAGGCTTTTTGGGGGTGGCAGTTTTGACAGTTGTGCAAACGCCTCTCTTTTGAGGGCAGGACTGGTCTATCACTAACTTCTTCTTGGAGTTGTAACCCTTCTGAAGTGCGGGAGCGGTGGACTTGTCCGTCAAAATGTCTCTTCCCTTATGAACTAACTGGTTAAACGTTGGCATATTTTCTCTCCTTTCTTTGATAATATATACACAATGCCATAGTATATCCATGGTTTTGCATACTAATATAGTATAACCGAACTTGCGCCGATTGTCAAGAAAAATTATTTATTTTTTATTACAAATTTATCCGCTCTGATCCTTACTTTATTGATGTTTTCGATAATTTCTGTGCGATATCCCGCTAATCATGCCGGACGCTCCGCGGAATCCTTATTCCACCTAAGAGTTTTGTAGAAGCAGAGCGACAAGAGCATTCCTATTACCCAGCCAATCGTCCACGCAAGCCATATGCCGTTTATTCCCATAGAAGTCTTTGAAAACAGCGCGGCAAGGATTACTCTTAGCACAAGGTCGGTGAAGGTGGCTATCATAAAGCGGTTCATTCTGCCCGCTCCGCGAAGGATTCCGTCGGCGGTTAGCTTGGTTGCAACCACTATGTAAAATGGTGCGAGTATACGCAGAATCGTCACTCCGATGTCCATAGCGTCGCCTGTGGGACTCTCCAAAAATATATAAACAAGCTGCTTCGAGGCTAAAATATATACCGCTGTTATCGGCAGGCAGATGGAGTAAACAAGCTTAAGTCCCGCCTTAAAGCCTTGGGATATCCTTTCAAACTTCTGCGCGCCGATGTTCTGGGCGGTGAAGCTTGATATACCGTTGCCAAGGGTCGTCAGCGAGGATATTACCATGTTGTTCAGCTTTATCGAGGCGGAATATCCCGCCATTGCGGCTGTTCCGAAGCCGTTTATCAAGCCCTGAATGTAGATGTTTCCGACCGATATAAAGCTTTGCTGCAATATGCTTGGTATCGCCACCCGCGCCACCCTTCCTAAAAGTTCCCACGAGAACAGCGGGGCTTTTTCCTCGGTCTTGATGGCGTTAAACCTGCGGAAGACGACCGTTACTGCCAGAATGCAGCTTACTCCTTGGCAGATAAGCGTCGCCCATGCAACGCCGTCAACGCCCATCTTAAATCCTGCCACAAACAGAATGTCGGCAAAGATATTCGATACCGACGAGCAGGCAAGGAAGATAAACGGCGTTTTAGAGTCGCCCAGAGCCGAGAAAATTCCTGTTGCAATGTTGTAAAAGAACACAAACGGCAGACTTAAGATGTAGATGTTAAGATACAGCTTAGAATCCGCCATTACCTCGGGCGGGGTCTTCATCAGCCTTAAAAGACTGTCGCTGAAGCAAAATCCGCATATCATAAGCACGGCACAGAGAGCCGCACCAGCTATAAGCGCGGAATATACGGCGGTTTTCATGTCG
The DNA here is from genome assembly GCA_900553675.1 of uncultured Ruminococcus sp. Taxonomy (GTDB): domain Bacteria; phylum Bacillota; class Clostridia; order Oscillospirales; family Ruminococcaceae; genus Faeciplasma. Next base: position 2,014 of record USEH01000167.1, read on the forward strand.
CGGTATCTCTTTGCGCCGAAAAGCTGCGCGGCTATTACCGAACAGCCGATGTTGCAGCCGAAAGCAAAGGCTATGAAGATAAGGGTTATTTCGTAGCTGTTGCCGACTGCCGCTAAAGCGTCGTTGCCGATGAATTTTCCGGCTACAAAGCTGTCGGCGATGTTGTAGAGCTGCTGAAAGATTATGCTTCCGAAAAGCGGAAGACAGAACCGCATGAGAACCTTTGAAGGCTCACCCGCGGTGAGGTCGGTATTTACCTGATGATCGGACATTTATGACCATTCCTTTCCTGAAAAACAAGAAATTAAAAAGTTCGCCAGCCTTTCAAGGCTGCAGGCAGCGCCCCAAGTCGCTCCCCGCAGGGAGCGAAATCCCCAGCGCAAGCGAAACGCAGGAGAGGGAGCAAAAACAGTCCGGTGGACTGTTTTTGCGTGGGAGGACCCTCGTCGGGGGTCCTCCTATGGACGCGCAAGCGTCCATGACTGCACAAAGTAGTAGTTAAAAACCACACCTGAATATATAATCAATCTCCGTCTCCACTTACCATAGCCCCCACAAAGTATTGACAACCCAAACAATCCCGACTATACTTAATAAGCATCAAACCAAGAATCAATCGAAAGGACTGCAAATCTATGAAGCTTATGATAGCCTCGGACATTCACGGCTCTGCCTACTGGTGCAAAAGGCTTTTGGAAAAATACAACGAGGAAAGCCCCGATATCCTGCTTATTTTAGGAGACATCCTCTACCACGGTCCCAGAAACGACCTCCCACAAGATTACGCCCCTAAAGAGGTTGTGGCAATGCTGAATCCCCTTGCGGACAAAATCCTGTGCGTTCGCGGAAACTGCGATTCCGAGGTGGACGGCATGGTTCTCAACTTTCCCATCATGGCGGAATATGCCCTTTTGCACATAAACGGAACTACGATATTCGCAACCCACGGTCACAAATACTCGGAGGACAACCCGCCTAAAATTCCCGCCGGCACGGTTTTGCTCTGCGGACACACGCATATCGCGAAAATTGCTGAGCACGAGGGCTTTACCTATGTAAATCCAGGCTCGGTTTCCATCCCCAAGGAGGGCACGGGACACGGGTATATGATTTTTGAGGACGGAGAATTTATCAGAAAGCCGCTGGAGGATTAAACAAAAGACTGCGCTTGCAAAATAAGGTTCGGAAGAAGCTGATCTTCCGAACCTTGATTATTTAGCAGTCAACGTCTACAAACAATTCTCTTACAGCGTTGTCGTCTTTTTTAACTTCCTGCTTTTTGGGCTGCAAGCGGGATGCAAAGAACTTGGTGGCAACCTGCGGGAACAAAGCGTAGCTTAAAACGTCCTCCTCGCTTCCGTTGAAGCCCGGGATGCTCTGTACCTCTTCGCGGTACTTTTCAAGCTCCGGCTTTATAAGGTCGGCAGGACGGCAGGTGATAAGCTCGGCGTCGCCTAAAGCCTTCTTTCTTACCTCCTCGTTAACCTCGCCCGGAAGTCTGCCGTATTCGCCTCTTAAAAGTCCCTTAGACTCCTTGGTGAATACCTTGTATCGCTCGCCGGAAAGGACATTCAAAACCGCCTGCGAGCCGACTATCTGGCTTGTAGGAGTTACCAGCGGAGGATAGCCGAAGTCCTTTCTTACGTTCGGGACTTCTGCCAGAACATCGTAGAACTTATCCTCGGCGTTTGCCTGCTTAAGCTGTGAAAGCAGGTTTGAAAGCATTCCGCCGGGAACCTGATACATAAGCGTTTTGGTGTCGACGTTTAAAACCTTGGGGTCGAGGATACCCTCAGCCTTCAAGCGGTTTGCAACATCGCGGAAATGAGCCGCAACGTCTGCAAGTGCTGCAAGGTCAAGACCGGTGTCTCTGTCCGTTCCGGCAAGAGTAGCAACCAGAGATTCGGTTGCCGGCTGAGATGTGCCGTTTGCAAGGGGCGAAAGCGCGGTGTCTACTATGTCAACGCCCGCCTGAGCCGCCATAAGGTTAACCATATCGCCGGTTCCGGTGGTGTTGTGGGTGTGAAGGTGAATCGGGATATTAACGTTTTCCTTAAGCTTTTTAACAAGCGAAGCAGCGTCGTAAGGAAGCAGCAGGTTTGCCATATCCTTTATGCATATGGTGTCTGCGCCCATCTCCTCAAGCTCCTTGGCGAGCTTTACGAAGTATTCCTCGTTGTGAACCGGGCTGGTGGTGTAGCTGATTGCAGCCTCGCAGATTCCGCCGTACTTTTTGGTTGCGGTGATGGCAGCCTTTAAGTTGCGGGTGTCGTTTAAAGCGTCGAAGATTCTTATAACGTCGATGCCGTTTTCGATGGACTTTTTAACAAAAGCGTCAACAACATCATCTGCATAGTGCTTGTATCCCAAAATGTTCTGACCGCGGAAAAGCATCTGAAGCTTGGTGTTGGGCATAGCCTTTTTAAGCGCGCGGAGCCTTTCCCACGGGTCTTCGTTAAGAAATCTCATGCAGGAGTCGAAGGTTGCGCCGCCCCAGCATTCAAGCGACCAGTAGCCGATTTTATCAAGTCTTTCGCAGGCGGGAAGCATATCCTCAAGCTTCATTCTTGTAGCCGCCTGAGACTGGTGAGCGTCACGCAGGATAGTATCTGTAATTTTTAATGGATTCTTAGCCATTAAAATCACCATTCCTTTCTTTAGATTTGAGGCGTTTTTGCGTCAGCAAAATTGCCGCCCGCCTCTCCGGCGGCAAAGGCTCAAATCGTGCGGGTGAA
>USEH01000168.1 GCA_900553675.1 uncultured Ruminococcus sp.
TGACGGGGACTGCCCTGCTGACAACCTCTGCGGCTTGAATAATCCTTTTTTCGGCAGCTCGCGGCTTGACGATATTGAACAGACTCACCGCCGATGGTATTGTAAACGGACACAAAAGCCGCAGAGCCGGTATCGCCCAGAGCATATACGAAAACCTTTTGGGAAGCCTTTTCATAGCCGCGCGAATTATCAGCACTGCCAGAATTATGTAAGAGCCGGTAATGCTCATGTCGGCAATAGCTGAGAAAATATCTTTCATCACGGCAATCGTCCCTCCTTTCCTGATATGTAAATGTTGACGCTAATCGTGATTTGCTTTGCTAATCGTTGAGTAGCCGTGCTAATCGTTGATGCAGCTGTCGATAAGCCTTTTCAGCTCCTCCGCCTCCTCGCGGGTGAGCTTTTCTTTTTGCAGAAACGCCGCTAAAAACATCGGCAAAGAGCCGTTGTAGCCCTTTTCGATAAGCTCGTCCGACCGCTCGCCCATGACCTCGTCCTTTTTGCACATTGGGGTTATAACGGCAGCCTCGCTTTTCACTGCACCCTTTAAGGTCAGCTTTTTAACGATGGTGTAAACCGTGGATTTCTTCCAGCCAAGCTTATCAAGGGCTTCTTTAACAAGATTTCCCGATTTTATCGGCGCCTTTTCCCATATAATATCCATAAGGCTCATTTCGCTGTTTGACAGCTTCATTATTATCCTTCCTTTCACAAATGGTCTATTTCTATAGACCTTATATCTATAGTCTACACCAATAGACCAAATTTGTCAATGGGGTAAGTAAAAATTTTGCGAAAAATATTTTGTGACATTTTTCCGCCCGCAGCCATATTATAAACTAACGGCAGATGGCAAACCCGTTAAAACAGCCAACCGGAAAAGAGAGCTTGGATTCTGGGGCTTGCCAGCCGTTTTATATAAATTCCTCCTTATAGCCGTCAAGAAAAGTCCTTGGCGGCACTTTTTTGAGAAAATCCGAAAGTTAATAAAATGTTTGCAATTATTCGCTTGCATAGTTTGTATTTATATAGTATAATCAATATGTATAATTATGTGTAGTGCATTTACAATGCAAGCACATTGTAAGATGTACAGAGCATTTCATATATAAAATAAGGTCGTGTTTGTATGAAAACAATGATTTCCGCTTCGATTTTATCCGCCGACTTCGGCAATCTTAGAGACGAGCTTAAAAGAGCGCAGGATTGCGGCTGCGATATGATCCACTTCGACGTTATGGACGGTCACTTTGTCCCGAATATAAGCTATGGCGTTCCGGTGCTTAAATCCATCAAGAAATATTCACCTCTGCCGTTCGACGTTCACCTGATGATTTCCGAGCCGGAAAAGTACATAGAAGCCTTTAAGAATGCCGGTGCGGATATAATCACATTTCACGAAGAAACCGATTGCGATAAAGACGCTCTTATAGATAAAATCCATCTTTTGGGGATGAAAGCGGGGATGTCGGTAAAGCCAAACACCCCTGTAAGCTCGCTTTATCCCTATCTGAAAAAGCTGGATATGGCGCTTGTTATGACTGTCGAGCCGGGCTTCGGCGGTCAGGGATTTATAGAGTTCACGCTTGACAAAATCGCTTCGCTGCGCGGGCACGCCGACCAGATGAATATCCCGCTGGATATCGAGGTAGACGGCGGAATAACCGACAAAACCTCGCCCCGCGTAAGACACGCCGGAGCAAACGTTCTGGTTTCCGGCTCATATCTTTTCAGATCGGATAATATGAGAAGAAGCGCTTTACTTCTGCGATAGTTTGGCTGCCGCGTTGTTTTGTATAATCGGTATGTAATGCTCGCGGATGATGGAATAGTAGTACCTGCCGATGAATACCCGCTCGGAATGTTCGCATATGTCTCCAAGCTGCGATTCGAGCTTTCTTGCCTCCGCTTCAAAGCAGAGATAATATTCATTCGCGCCCCCGTCTTCGCTTTTGCGGGAGTAGAGCGAGCTTGACGACAGTCTTTCCTTGTCGGTAAGCTTTCGGCTTAGTGCTTTGATGTCTGAAAGACTGCCGGAAGCCGAAACAACTTTTGTAAATTTGGGATAAGCCCTGATATAAAGCTTCATTTTAGCACCTCAAAATGGACGGTGATTTCAATAAACCACATATCTCATGAAGAAAGAAGCGAGCTGCAAAGGTTCGCCAGAGCTACTTCGTTTTTGCTTGCCCTCAACGTAATGGCGTTTTATTATTACGGCTTAAGGGCGGTTATTGTCACACTTATTTCGGTGGGCGTTAGCCTGCTGACTGAATATATCTGCTGTCAGATAGTTAAAAAAAGGTTCCGGCTGGTGGATACCTCCCCGATAATGTCCGGAATGATCCTTGCTCTGCTGATGCCGGCGTCGGTGCCGTATAAAGTCGTTATTTTCGCCGCTGTTTTCATGATTGCCGTGTGCAAATTTGCTTTCGGCGGGAACAATAACCTTATTTTCAGTCCGGCGGCGGTGGCGTATGCCTTCTGCGCGCTGACATGGCCCAACAGCGTTTTAAGATACCCCGTGCCGGTGCCGTTCGGAAGCCTTCCGCTGAGTGCCGAAGTCCCCGATGTTATGGTGCGCTCGTTTACGCACAACGTGGATGTTTCGCTCAGCTCGGCAAGCTATCTGGATATAATCTGGGGCAAGCTTGCAGGTCCTATGGGAACCTCTTGCGTGCTTATAATCCTTATATGCGCGGTGTCGCTTTACTTCTTCCGCGATATTCCGCCATCCGTGTTTTTCAGCGCAGTGGCTTCAAACACGCTTTTGTTCGTTTTGTTCCCGATATCCGCTTCGGGGTGGACCGCCGCGATGTATTCGGTGATTACCGGCTCGTTTATGTTCGTTCTGGTCTTCATGGCGTGCGACTTAAGATTTGTGCCGCGAAGGAGCTTTGCGCAGGCGCTTTACGGCATCGCGTTTTCAACGGTCAGCTTTGTTTTAAGAAAATACTGCGGCTTTGAAAACAGCGCGGTGTTCGGATTCCTTATTGCCTCCGTGTTCTCCTCCGAGCTTGACAGGTTCGACTTGTTTGCCGGAAATAAGCTTTCAAAGCTTGGCGAGATTTTGGATCAGAAAATCAGCAAGGCGTTTATCTATGTAAAGTTCAGAACTTATACCGAGGATACCGCTCCCAAAAAGCGCGGGGAATCGCGAAAGAAATCGGTTACAGAATCCGACGCGAACCCTGATACAATTTCTGATACAAAACCCGATAAGGAACCGCATAAGGAATCTCACGCAGAATCGCATAAGGAATCGCATAAAAATAAGAAGTCTGAAAAGCAGAAATAAATTTTTGCATTAATTGACACAATTTTGATTTTTTAAGCACTATTATATTAGGAGGATAGGATCGCGATGGCTTCGTCGAACCAAACCAACCTGAGCATAGCCGGAAAGGAAGCGCTATTAACCTCGAACGCCCTGCTTTCAAGCGGCTCAATCATAGCTCCCGCAGTTGCGGTGGCGACAGGCTTTCTGCCCGCACTGGCGATATGTATAGTTTTCAGCCTTGTTACATATATAACCGTTGCCGTTTGCTCCTTTGTTCCGCGGAGGCTGGTTTACACCGTCCGCATTATATTATATACCCTTGTGGCGTCGATGGTGTATGTACCGGTCTCGCTTTTAATGGAAAGGATCATGCCGGCAAGCTTGGCGGCTCTGGGAATATATGCCCCTCTGCTTATAACCAATTCGCTGATAACCGTAAGGACGGAATCCAAGTTCTACCGCTTAAAAAGGTCATATATGTTTGAGCTTGCGGCGATGTATATTCTGGGATACGACATAGCTCTGCTGTTTTTCGGAACAGTGCGCGAGCTTCTGACAAATGGCGGCTTTTTCGGAGTAAGCTTTTTGCCGCTGACGGTGCCTACAGCTTCAACCGTGTTCGGAGGGTTTATAATCCTTGCCCTGCTCAGCGCCGGATTCAGAAGCGTAATCAGGCTGACGCAGAAAAAGGCGGTGGCGAAATGACCGGATTTTTGCAGGTGATTTTAGTCTCGCTTTCCGCGATAGTCCTCGAAAACGTTATCTTTACAACGGCTTTGGGAACAAGCACGCTTATTGAGATGTCTAAAAAGCACTGGAATATTCTTTCGTTCGGCGGCTTTATAACCGAATTTGCGGTGCTTTCAAGCCTGATAACCTATTTGTTTGAGATTTTCATGCAGAAAACCCCGACTGCCATGCGATTTTTACCGAGCATATATATCCTTTCGCTGGGTACTGTATATATATTAACGCTTTTGGTTATATGGTTTGTATCCAAGCCCGCTTTTAAGAGTCTTAAAAAGTATGTCCACCTTTCCGCGTTCAACTGCACCGTACTCTGTGCGCTGTTCTCGAATACGGTTATGAACGGCAGTTTAGGCGCGCGGCTGTTCAACGCCGCCGCAATAGGAATAGGCTTTGCGCTGGCGGCTTATATTATCTCGGCGAATTATGAAAAGCTAAGCTCTGATGATATCCCAGCCGCTTTCAGGGGCTTTCCCATATACAGCCTTTATATCGGTATTATTTCAATGATAATATTTGCAATCAATCGTTAGCGATAACTTACCTTGTCAGGAGTCGTGTTATGTCCAACCAGCAAAAAAGATACAAAACAAGAAGCAGAAAAAAGCCGATTTTCTCTGATAAGAAATCCGGCAATTCGGCTGTGGGAATTATTATAATGATAGTTCTTCTGGCGGCTATGGTCTTTATCGGC
>USEH01000169.1 GCA_900553675.1 uncultured Ruminococcus sp.
CAGTCTTGATACTTTTTGTTTTCTCTTGTGACTACTCTAAGGGGATTATATCAATTCAGCGATTTTGTGGCGATTTTCTTGTCTACAATTTAAACGGCGAATAGTATTAATGCAGCCCGCGGGAGGTGATTTTTTGCATTATTTCTTGGAAGACGACTTGCCTGATGATGATTTGCTGTTTGCAGACTTGCTGTCTGAGGATTTGCCGTTAGACGACTTGCCGTTTGCAGACTTGCTGTCTGAGTTTTCGGAGCTGCCCGCGCCGCCGTTTTCGGGAGCGTTGGCGTTGCCGCCGTTGGGATTTTCGGTATCATCCCCGGACGAGATAGCGTCGCCGTCGTTGGCTCCGTTGGTGGAATCCTCCGAAGAGTCTGTTCCCATTGAGTCTGAGGTGTCGGTGGGCATTGTCGGCTCTGTGGGGACGGTTACAGCGCTGCTGTCATCGGTGATAGAGGTGAATATGCCCGACACTGCTCCGCCAAACTCGTCAAGTCCCTTGGATATGTCCGAGCCGACACCGTTAAGACCGCTTGAAAGCCCTCCGGTGGGAGTGGTTGGGGTGGTTCCGAGCATGCTGCCGCCGGGGTTGTCGTTGTCATAATCCCCGCACGAAGCGAGCATAAGCATTGCCATTGCGGCAGTTAAAAGCATTATCAGATATTTTTTCATTGTTTATCTTTCCTTTCAAAATATAATAAGCTGTTTGCTCATGCCTATTATCTCTCAAAAGGGAAAAAATATTCAATTTTCTGTTTTAATTACTATCTCCATGGAATAATCTCCCATGTCCTGAGAGTTTATGTCCATGCTGTATTCCGCGACTATCCTGCCGCCGTTTTCGTTAAGCTTGGCTTCAATTTTTTTGGCGGCCGCGCCAACGGTCAGATCGCCGAACGGTGTGCCGTAGCAGCTGTAATTCTTGCGCTGGGTTTCGATAATCAGCTCGGAGCTATACTTTCCCGAGCGGACTATCTCCAAACTTTTACCTGTCGCCACGCTTACGCTTGTGGTCGAGCCTTCGTAGCCAGTAGCGTCGGTTTCGGCGTAGGTAAGCTCGCAGCCGCCCTCGGTTAAAAGATATCCGCCCTCGGTTATAAGCTCGGTGCAGTCGTCCTCGCCCTCAAAGCGGCGGGTGCTTTTTATTGATATTATAGCATCCTTCATTTTATCATCCTGTCTGTATTTATGATATCATCCGTTGGGGAGTGTCGGTAGGTGAGTGTGTTTAAGTGAGATTGCTCGGCAGAAGGCGCGCCGGATACAGTTTGTGGCAGGCGGAGGTCTGCGCGCCCTTGGCGCGGCAGCGAAGCTATATATTTTGGAGCGGCAGCTTCAAAATATATAGCTTCGCTTGGGACGCGCAAGCGTCCTGACCTCCGCCCCGCAGACAGTACGGCTATAAGCAAAGCTGAGATAGAATGCCATTCCCAAGTGGCGCGCCGGTCTCGATCAGTCCAGTGTTGCGCTTTTTATCTCTATATTTTCAAGATCGTACAGAAAATGCTCTGCGTTTTCGCGGAAAAGCTCAACGCTGTCGGTGCAGTAAAGAGTGGTTTTGCCCTTGTTGCGGCTGTCGTTGGCAAGACCGCTCTCGCGAAGCATATTATATGCCGTCCTGCCGGCTTCCCCACCTGAGGATATCAGCTTGACATTATCCCCCATTATGCTTGCAATAACGTCTGCAAGCATGGGATAGTGGGTGCAGCCCAGAACAAGAGTGTCCACGCCCGCTTGCTTAAGCGGCTCTAAATACTCGCGCGCGATATCAACGCAGGGGCGGCAGTCAAGCCCGATATAGCCGTTTTCCACCAGCGGCACAAACATCGGGCAAGCCTTTTCAAAAACCCCCGCCTGCGGCATAACGCTTTTTATGAGATTTTTATAGCTGCCGCTGCGGATGGTCGCGCTGGTTCCTATTATGCCTATTTTGCCGTTTTTTGTGGAGCCGACCGCGGCGTTCACCGCAGGACGAATAACTCCGGTGTAAAGCACGCCATCGCCGGTATTAAGCACTCCGTCGCCGACGGTTGAAGATACCGTTCCGCAGGCGGCGATTATCATTTTAACGCCGAAGCGCAGAAGAAAATCAAAGTCCTGACGGGCATATTTGCGTATAGTCTCGCGGCTTTTGGTGCCGTAGGGGACGCGTGCGGTGTCTCCCAAATATATAATGTCCTCGTTGGGCATAAGCCGCACAAGCTCTTTTACGGCAGTTAACCCGCCGATTCCCGAATCAAAAACCCCTATAGGGCTGTGGCTGTCTGTCATTAAAAAGGTCCTTTCACTTGTTATGATAATGTATATTCGCCAAGCGGGCTTTTTATTGCAAAGTTTTTAGATTGCGCGATAAAAATAGCAAATGCGTCGGCGCAGCCGCCCATAATGCGGCTTGCCGCATAACTAAAATCCGTCGGCGTGAGCCGACTCCACTACTTTTCTCTTTTCTCTCTTATCTCTTCACTAACCGCCCGTTTGCCATCCTATAGCCGCCCGCGTTCTTTCCCTATTTGCTATCCCGCTTTTCAAGTATACTCTGCGCCGGGCGGTTATTGTATTCTTCTTCGGCAGTTTTTCTTTCGGAGACTGCCCGCGCAATGCTCAGAACAGCCAGCACAAAGGAAAATCCCGCAAGCGCAAGCACCGGCACGTATCTCAGCTCAAAGGACGGCTTGAATACTACATCCGACTTTGCCGCAACGTCTATCATCTCGCCTGCGTGTTTAAGAAATATTACCGTTCCGGTGACAAAAAACGGGAACTGCGTGATGTGGAATCTCAAAAATACCAGAACCAGCCCGATTGTTATGAAAATGTTTCCGGTTAAAAATCCCGTGGCAAGATAAGAATATTCCGGCGTATTTATGTAAAAATTAAGTATGGTAACGCCCGCCCAGAAAAAGCAGGACCACAGATAAACCGCAATCATTACGATTTTTGCAAACAGAGTGAATTTGGTGTCTTTATAACGCAGACGGTTGATTTTATTCCGCATTTTCCGTTTCCTCCTGAGCCGGTGAACTTATTTCAAAGCTTAAAAGCAGGTCGGCGCGATATGTAAGAGTGCCGCTGTCGCCAACGCTGAGCTGTTCATACTCCTTCGGGGTGACCGAAAGCTCCTTCTGCGCGCCATCAGCGTTTTCAAAGGTGACAAAGCAGACAGTCCTCCTCTTTTTAGGGGACTCAACATCCTCGCTCCGCTTTGAAGCTACCCGCGCTCGCATATTAACGACAGGCAGGGCACTTTTGCGCGACCAGTCGAACGCGCTTTTAACGATGACGTAGACGAAAAGAACGACTGCGGCAACCGCTATGATTATTGAAAGAATGTTCCAAAAGGTATCCATGTTGTTCAGCTCCGTTTTTAATAGGTTAGTAAAGTCGGCGAAAATCACAAGTCTTGAACGGCTATTAATATAGTCCCGAAAGCCGCAAAATCTTTGTCATTTTATTATAGCACAAACCCACCCAAAGATTCAACCCTTATTTTCGTTTTATACTTATTTCATTCTTAAAAGCGCCCGATTTTTGGTATCGGTTCAGACTGAAATTAGTGCTGTGCTCGCCTTTTGGCATTGCTGACAAAGAAAATAATGCTTATCGTACGGCGCGGTTATTTCCCGCCCTGTTGCTCAAACTACTTACAAAACTTTTTTGAAAGGATTTTTGATATGATATGAAAAGGCTAATTAAAAGCGCGGCAGCGGTGATACTTACGCTGATGACCGCAGTTATGGGCATAGTCGGCTATTACGACGCCGTTCTTCCTGAGCATTATTACGTTTCGGGAGGGTTAGACACCAGTCTTATGTGTCTGTTCGACGTTGAGCTTACCCCCAAGCAGGAGGCAATAGAAGCTTACAATGAAGACGTTAGCGCAAGCAGCACCGACGGCGAGGGCATAGACGGCGAGCTGAAGCTATGGGGTGTGATCCCGATAAAGGACGCAAAAATATCCCGAAGCGAGGCTAAATGCCTTATCCCCGGCGGAAGCCCTGTCGGGATAAAGCTTTTAACCGACGGAGTTATGGTTGTAAAGGTTCAGGACGTTGCCGAGGGGGAATGTCCGGCGGTCAAGGCGGGTCTTGCCGAGGGCGACAACGTTATCAGCGCGGACGGCGTGCGCCTTCACTCGTCGACCCAGCTAAGCGAGATAATCGAAGCCTCCGGCGGGCGGGACATCGCCCTTGAAGTCTCCCGCGACGGAAGAATCTTTACAACTGTTCTCACCCCTATCTACTCCGAAAAGGAGTGCGCCTACAAGGGCGGTCTCTGGATACGCGACAGCTCCGCAGGAGTGGGTATGCTGACATTTACCGACCCCGAAACCGGCAGCTACGGCGCGCTGGGTCACCCTATTTCCGACTGCGACACTCTTAAAACCCTGCCCTTGGGTTCGGGCGAGATTGTGGACGTTACCATCACGGGGTACGAAAAGGGCGAGCGCGGCTGCCCGGGCGAGCTTTTCGGCACGTTTGTTTCGGGGCTGGCTTGGGGAAGCATAATAGTCAACTGCGAGCAGGGAGTTTTCGGCAAAATGACCTATTCCAGCCGCGCCGACGCGATACCGATTGCGTTTAAGTCGGAGGTAAAGCAGGGCAAAGCCAAAATTCTTACGACAATATCCGGCAACAAGCCCGAGGAGTTCGACATCGAGATTGAAAAGCTTACCATCAGCTCGGCTTGCAAAACCAAGAACATCGTTATAAAGGTAACCGA